>DAOUMT010000077.1:0-11887 GCA_034409195.1 Dehalococcoidia bacterium | reverse complement strand
CAGAATATATCCGTGCTAAGATAGAGCTTAATTGTGGAATCTCGGATCATTAAATTTATATCAAGGCTGATGCTTGCACTATACATATATTTGGGACTTTCTATAGTATACAAGAAGCTGATAGGCTAAAGGCTTTTGTACATAACACACCGGGTGTTACCGTAGTAGAATCCCATCTCAAAATAAAGCCTTAGATGGATTGCCTTCCCTATTTATATCCGTTTCAATACTACGCGATCCAGCCTGCCATTATCTAAAATAATCAAGCAGTGCTTTATACCGCCTGAAATTATGAATCTTCACCGATAGAGGGTACACGACTTATTGATTTCGTAGTTGCCTGATTTATCAGGCTCAATGGCCCAATGAGTTGAGCCACTATCTACTAAGCGGAGCCGACTATAAGCGGCTCATCCCATCTTTACCGCCCATTTATAGGGTATAGAGGGGTTATCGTAAGGTAAAGCGATACTCATCAGGCTTTTCGTAGTTATAGAGGTTGGTGGGGAAGTTGACGATTATAGCCGTTTCATTACCTGCAGTAGTGAAGCCATGATAGACGTTGTGTGGTATGTTGACCAGGATTGGGTTCAGTTTTAGGTATAATTTGAGTGATATTCGAGGGGACCTTTGGGAATTTCAGATTTAGAGTAAAATTCGGGGTTGCTCCTGGTTAATTTGCGCCTCTTTTCTAACACCTTCGATTGAACTGCTTCCAATAAGCTGATAGCTTCAAATATTCGTGGATCGGAAAGGCTGCAGTACGTAGAAGGTCCTTCACGCCGAGCATTGACCAGACCATTGTCTCTCATAAAAGCCAGGTGTTTCGATACATTAGACTGCTGAAGGACCTAATCGGCGCGCCAGTTCGTTCACGGAAAGCTCACCCCTGGATAACTCGGTTAAAATCAATAGCCGATTAGCATCCAGAGGGCTTTGCAGAATACCGCATGCAGCCGATGAACCTCAATTCGTTCGTTAATATCCAAACTTACACCTCCCCATCCAAGATCGGAAAAGCAATCAGAAGCAATAGCTCCCCGTATAACTCTAAGGGGGTATAGGTCCTCAAATAATACTCTTTCCTCCGCTTCTTGCATTTATATTCGTACATCAGAACTTGATATATTCCTACTTTAAACTGTCTAATATATGACCAAATACTCATATATCCAGATACTATGACATTAAAATGGCTGTTGTCAATATTGTATACCACTCAATTGCTGAAGCACGTTGCAATAGAGAAGAGGCGCTCCCTGTTGCATTACAGATCAGACAATTTGCAATACAGACGAAGCTTTTTTGGGGCGGCGAGCCTAGACTGGTTTACGAAGGCAATATCAATAGGAAGACTGTCTGCTGAGGCTGACTGCCCACTAATATGGCCGCTGCTCGTTTTCATCAAAGAGCCTGAGGGTAATTGCACATCATGAGATTGCCGAAAAAGTCTTTTACCTCTTTGAAAAAGGAGGATTAAGGGGTATTTTTTGATTTCAATTCCCTCAAGCATCCTTTAGAAAAGGCAAAAAGTAAGTAAAGAAAAGACTTTTTCGGCAGTCTGATTTCGTGTGATTGCGGGTGGTGCTCAAATAATCGAAACAGCATCTCCTCCAGTTCGAAAACATGGGGAGAAGTGCCCTTAGTTTCTCTTTCAGTCTCAGTTCTCCGCCGGTTGGCTATACGTATCATTGGCAAATGAAGAACTAGCAAATAGCGGGTAAGGTTCGGGCCTTTACGTTTTTAACAGCATTTCTGCGGAGATTACACAATTCCTTTTTCTCAATGGCGCTTTTTCGCTTGCACTTTTTTCGCAAATAGGCAATAATAATGCTAAGATTATATGTAAAACCATAGGCAGGGATACTATGAAGAAGATCAGGATATTGCTCGCTGATGATCATCCGATAGTACGTGAGGGCACCCGTCGAGTAATGGAACAAGAAGCCGACTTTGAGGTGGTGGGCGAAGCTGCAGATGGCGAAGAAGCAGTGAAGTTAGCTAAGGAATGCTCACCTGATGTAGCCTTGGTCGATATTGTCATGCCTAAACTAAATGGCATTGAGGCCACTAAACGGATCAAAAAGTCTTGCCCGAATGTCGCCATCCTGGTGTTTTCTGCCTATGACGATAATGAGTTCGTCTTCAACCTTCTTGAAGCAGGAGCTGCCGGCTATCTTCTCAAGAGCATTCGCGGCCGGGAACTGGTTGCCGCCATTCGTGCTGTGTGTGAGGGAGAATCAGTCCTTGACCCTTCGATTTTCCACAAAGTGCTGAGACGTTCTGCGTCCATTTCTAACAAGGTTACAGTTAAGGATCCACCAGAAGATCTCACTGAGCGAGAGATAGAGGTACTCAGGCTGGCAACTCGCGGTTTGAGCAATCAGGAAATTGCCGCCGAGCTTCACCTCAGCCTCCGTACTGTTCAATTTCATTTCACGTGCCTAGTGAGGAAACTACAGGTTAGCTCGTCGATCGAAGCCATACTGCACGGTTTGAAAGAAGGCTGGCTAAACCTAAATGATTTATCGCCAGCCGCTCGTTAGTCAAAGGTAACAAGGCTTTGAAAAGTGCGGAAAAACCGCTAACGAGCCGGTTAGTAGCGGCGGTTCGCCGGCCAGGGTTATGGTTTCTAATAGCCCTATTCCTGTCTATTACCTTTCTGGAGTATTCGCAGTTCCTGAGCCGAACCCTTCTGGTTCATCTAGGCCTAACCCGGTATACTATCGAGAGAATCCTGTACCTGCTGCCCGTAATCTGGGCTGCTTTTTTGCTGGGGTGGAAGGGTGGGATAGCTACTTCATTGTTCTCGGTAGCCAGCATGCTACCCCGGGCTCTTTTCTCCTCTCCGAACCGAGAAGACTCTGTCATTGAAATTTTCTTCGTTTTTATTATCGGTATTTTGGTTAGCTATTCGGCTAGAGCATTACAAAGAGAAAAAGATGAAGCCGCTAAGATTAAAGCCGTTGATGAGGAACTCCAGTTTTTGCTGCACCAGATTACCGGGGCTCAGGAGGAAGAAAGAAAACGCATTGCCCGGCAACTTCATGATGATACCATCCAGTCTTTAGTAGCTCTCTGCCAGCAAGTAGACTACACGATTTCCAGCGTGAAAAAATTACCGCCTCAGGCAAGAGAAAACCTCGAAAAACTGTATGAGCAAACGGAAAAAATAATGGAAGAAGTACGACAACAGGTCCAATATTTACGGCCCGCAGTGCTGGACCATCTGGGATTGATATCAGCGCTGGAATGGTTAACGTCAGATGCAGAAAAGTATTCCGGAATACCCGTGAACTTAAGAATTATTGGCTCTGAACGAAGATTTACCCCCGAGGCAGAGCTAAGGCTGTTCCGCATCGCTCAGGAAGCGCTGAGAAATGTCTCGAAACACGCTCAGGCCAGTTCGGCCCAAATCATCTTAGAATTCGCCGACGGGAAAACCAGGCTCAGCATCAGTGACGACGGTAAAGGGTTTTCTCCTCTTGAGGTGAGCTCACTGTGGAAGTCTGGCAAGCTCGGCCTGGTGGGAATGCAGGAGCGGGCCCACCTGCTTGGCTGCACCCTGTCAGTAAAGTCCGAACCGGGTAAGGGAACGACCATAACCATCGAATATCCACTATAGGAATACCTGATATCCTCAGCTAAAGTCACGCCTTATTCTTCGCTTAATATCGTAATTAATTTAGCGTTATATCTCTATCATTCAGGCTAAGTTGAATTTGCTATATTTTTATCTCTTTTGAGTTCCATAATTGGCGAGACACTGGCTATTAGGTTGTCGCACTGTAGGCATTCGGTGGATATTTGCCAGGTCTTGCAATAATGAGTAATAATGCATAGAATAACTGCGTAAATATGCAACAACGAAATATCATATATGCGCTTTTCTCTTGTCAAGCAGATGCCAAAATATGGTAAGATACGCAATAAATGAATGGAACCCAATTCCAAAATAACGAAATGGCCACACCCTCAACTGGTTAACACGACTAACGGCGACACGGTTGGCGAGTGGAGGCAAGAATGTCCGTCGGCCTAAGCTTGGGTGACACCCGGGCTTACGTATTGATTGACTCCGATCCACAGATGACGGATCGCGTAGTACAAAGCCTGCGATGCAGAAGAGACGTTCGCCTGGCTGACGCAATCAATGGCCCGCATGATGTGATTGCTGTGGTCGAAGGCAGCAATGCTTCCGCAGTGGCAACGGCGATACTTGCGAGCATAAGGAAGCTGCAGGGGGTTAAAGACATTACTGTGTATCTGGCCATGGCGCGTAACGGAGAAAACACTTGCCCATGACCCAAGTAATCCAAGGTTTTGCGATGGGGAGCTAGGATGGCAGAACAGGATAAGTGGGAGGGAACGAGATTTTATGGCAATCATTACCATATCGAGAGGCACTTTCAGCAGAGGGCAACGTCTGGCTGAATGTGTTGCCCAAAAGCTAGGGTATCGCTGCCTCGGAAGGGAGGTATTGGTGGAAGCAGCCAGGGAGTATGGTGTGCCGGACCAAAAGCTGTCTGAGGCTCTTACCAAGAGACCCGGGATTCTGGAATTCCTGACACGGGAAAGGAAGCATTACCTTGCCTGTATTCGAGCAACGATATGCAGAGAAGCCAAAGACGGCAACCTTATCTACCACTGGCACGCTGGCCATCTGCTCTTGAGGGGTGTTCCCAACGTGTTAAGGGTCAGGGTCGTCGCAAACATGGAATTCCGCATAAGGGTGCTTACCGACCATCACAATGTGAGCAGAGAGCAGGCAATGCAATATATAAAGAAGATAGACGAGGAAAGAGTGAGATGGACGAGGTCACTTTATCATATGGATTGGCAGGACCCCTCATTATACGATGTTGTTATTAACCTTGAACGTATGAAGCTTTCCGATGCATGTGATACAGTCTGCCATATAGCGAATATGGAGCAGTTTAAGACAACCCCTCAGTGGCAGAAGAGAATGGACGATCTGGCACTTAGTAGCCATCTGACGGCAATTATCGCAAACAATAAAAGCATCTCAGGGGAGGTTGAGATCGAAGCAGATGGAGGTGTGGTTACTATCAAGGGAGCAGTAGAATCGTTACTCGATGCGGATCGGGTCAGGATTATAGTTCGGAATGAGCCTGGTGTCAAAGAGATCAACTCGCAAATGCGGCTGCGTACTGTCGGGATACCCGCTAATGCAATCCCCTGGGAGGGTTGAATTGAATATAGCCAATAAACGCGGAAAGGATTGAGGCTATGGCTGTTCTTTTTATCTCGAGGGGAACTGTATCCGGCGTCCAGGTTTTGATAGACCGCCTCCGTGAACTAACAGGTGTTAAGTGTTTGTCCCGAGAAGACCTGGTGAAAGACATAGGCCGATACGGTGATTGGGCTACCGAGGCAGTGAACAATCTGTCCAAGGCAACCTCAGCTTATGAGCATTTCAGCGAAATAAGGCGGCCTTACATAGTGCTCATGCGGCGGGCTCTTTTAGAAAAAATAAAAGAAGACAATGTAGTGTACTACGGATTCTCTGGTCACCTGCTTGTCCCGCGTCTTAAACACTTTGTGCGAGTCCGTATCATCGCGCCTCTCAGCATGCGCATACCCATGACGATGGAACGCCTGCAGTGCGACGAGGAGAGCGCCCGGGAATATATTCGTAATTCAGACAACCATCAAGTCCGGTGGGCACGCTTTATGTATGGGATAGATATCAGCAATCCCGCTCTCTATGACCTGAATATTAATCTTGGTCATCTGACCACCGCGGTAGTTTGCCATATCCTTGAACATATCCTGCAGAAGAATGACCTAAAAATTTCAGAAGAACTGAAGGCCCAAGTTGAACAGGTGCTACTGGCGGCAAATGTAGAGGCGGCGCTGATACTAGATTATCGGACGCGAGATCTTGAGATATATGCCAAGCTGGAAAATGGATGTATGCGCTTAACCGGTCCATATCTGGATGACATCAGTCAAGCGATTGTAATGGAGATCGCCAAAAAGGTTGATGGAGTTGAAAAGATCGAATATAACCCTGGATATATCTCCGAACATAGGCTGGAAGAACATCAAGGAAATCTCGCGTTCAATCATTTGGAGAAGAGAGTTGACCACTTTACGACAAAATGAAACGGCCGTACCGACTGTATACGAGTGCCGCGAATCAAACAATATCGACTCGGAGAACCTGGGAAAATTATTTCCCGATGGTTATCGAAGGAGAGCGATAAGAATACCAGGAGTAAGAATAGACCCAGAATTTTCCCTGCTCACTATGCCCAAGTGATTTGCCCTCATTAAACTGCTTTGAACGCATGCCTAGAAAATTCTTAAATTTTCTAGGCATTATTGCGTATTACGCAATAGGCTGATTAGCCGATGTCCTCCACCTAGCTTTGAGTGTATGATTCCCTTAGTTAATAGCGCATAAGATATTTACGCGATTATGCAATTTTAGATTGCTTAATTTAATCGTTCTAATTATGGAGTAGGTCAGGATGCCGATAATAACCATATCTAGAGGAACGCTCAGCAGCGGTCAGAAATTGGCTGGATGCGTGTATGAGAAGCTTGGTTATCGTTGTCTGTCCAGTAACTTGGGCTATCCCATAAAAGATGGAGACACAGGATTACTTCAAAGAAGGGCGAAATAGGAAATTTTGGTTAGGCTATAAATATTAGGATGAGGACAGGGCAATTATGGGTGCAGCTACGAGTTGGTGGGTATGGCCAGTTATTCTCTTCTTTTTAACATTCGTAATTGGCTGTATTGCACCTATTTCTGGATTGGGGGGAGGAGTGCTGTTTGTTCCACTAGCCACAGCCTTCTCCCCATTTAATATCGATTTCATAAGAGGAACAGGACTGCTTTTGGCACTGACAAGCGCTTTATTCTCTGCACCTCAATTTATCAGGGCGGGGTTGGCGAATCTGAAAATTATGACAACGATTGCAAGCGTATCCGCAATTGCTTCCATCCTGGGTGCTCTGCTGGGACTTTGGGTTACTAACGCCCTGCCCCATGGCGAGAGTTACATTCTAATTGCTTTGGGTGTTATTTTGTTTTTTATTTTCGGCGTCATGCTGACTTCTCAAAAGATGGATAGGATGGATTCCCCCCCAGCAGGCAAAGCAGATGCGCTGGCGTCGAAATTAGGCCTTACTGGCAGCTTCTTTGAGCCAAACTTAAATAAAGTAGTCGAATATAAGGCGAGAAGATTGTTGCTAAGCATCGGTTGTTTTTCAGCTGCCGGGTTCCTTGGCGGCATGTTTGGCTTAGGAGCCGGTTGGGTGGGTGTACCTGTACTAAATTTATTGATGCAACTACCAATAAAGGCTGCGGCAGCCACAAGCATGGCCATCATCACGGTGAATTCTGCCGCCGCCTCCTGGCCCTACATTGCTAATGGGGCTGTGTTACCTCTTATCGTCGCACCTTCGGTGTTGGGTATTAGCATCGGCGCAACAGTAGGAACGAGACTGGCAATGAGAGCCAAACCCGTTCTTGTAAAGTATCTAGTAATAGTTGTGATGCTTTTTTGTGGTCTGATAAATATCTATAAGGGTGTGCACGGACTCGGTATCTTTTAATGGTTTGGGAGGCTTCTCATGTCAGAAAATAGAATACAAGCAGATCCAATGAATGAGAGGTTTGCCAGGGTAATGGTGATTGTTGCCCGGGTTGGCTTGGTGGCCATGGCAATCTGCGGCTTCCTCTGGCTCTTTAATTTCGACCCTTACATGACCAGGAATGTAGCTCTTGCTGACTGTTCAGACGCGGCATGTCTGTTTTGGAAACAAGGGGCAGGAGCTCAAACAGGTGGCTATGCCTGGTTCCTGACCAAGCTTAAATATACTGACTCCTTGACTATCCTTGCAGTTGCGGTTCTGGCTTCAGCGCCCTTGCTCAGTATGCTGGCTACGATTCCTCGCTGTTCTCGAAAAGTTTATGTATTTTTTATGACAGTCATTGCCCTTGAATTGACATTTGCGATAGTGAGGCCACTCATCATGAAGGGTGGAACACTATAGTCTTTCCTATGATGAATCAGTGACCGCAGCCAAGACCTTGTTATTCAATCGTCTCTCTGGAGGGACAACGATAGCAGGCAAGACTCACGGCAACAACCCACCATAAATAATCAAGAGCTGAATTGTGTAGACGCTGACAAAGTGTTTGTGCTTTGGAAGCGGCTGAACGACTGCACAAAAAGCCATTAAGAGATTGCCGAAAAAGTAATGTAGGATGAATATTATCTGAGTTCTAATAGTGTTTCGCAGTCTCAAAAGTGCCCCGAGAATGGGGGATTTTGATGGTAGAAAGAGACTTTTTCGGCAGTCTCATTTAGAGACTGCCGAAGAGGATAAGGCTTTGGCAGTGCCATTGCGTGCAAGATGCTCAGGATTGCCATGGTTAATGTTGTTAACGGGCAGTATCGCCTCACTGCCGTAGTGGAAGATAGTAACCTTGCGGCTATTGCCAAGGCGGTTCTCATAGATTTCAAGAGGTTAAGCCGCGTGAGAAACCTTATCGTATAAATGGCGAGACCCAGTCGACGGGCTGTCCCACGGTGTACAGACCCGGAAGCAAATCAGAAGAATGGCTAAAATAGCACAACTTCTCAGCAAGCATGTTCACGAGATTGATGTCGGTTATCTTCGGAAATGGGTTCTCATCGGTGTCTTAATAGGAATTGTCGCTGGCTTCGGTGCTATTGCCTTCTTTTTAGCGATAACGTGGTCGTCTCGGTTTTTTCTAGGGTTAGGTGCCGGTTTTAGTCCGCCACTTCCGGTTGGCGAGGGGCAGACTGTGGTCACCGATATCAGCAGGCGCTGGATGATTCCCGCGATAACCACACTGGGAGGGCTGCTCAGCGGACTCATTGTGTATAAGCTGGCACCGGAGGCGGAAGGGCACGGCACTGATGCTGCTATCGAAGCCTTTCATCAGAAACAGGGGATCATACGTGCCCGTGTTCCGCTAGTCAAGCTGGTAGCTTCAGCCATAACTATAGGCTCGGGCGGCAGCGCGGGACGAGAGGGCCCTACTGCGCAAATTGCCGCTGGTTTCGGTTCGGTGCTAGGTAGGCTGCTTAAGATACCGGTACGTGACCGGCGAATTGCGCTAGCCGCTGGGATTGGTGCCGGCATCGGCGCCATATTCAAAGCGCCGCTGGGCGGTGCCATATTGAGCACGGAGGTTCTCTATCTTGAGGGCTTTGAGATAAGCGCCTTGGTGCCTTCGTTCATTGCCTCTGTTATAGGTTATACCATCTTCGCGAGTTGGATTGGTTATACCCCTCTATTCGGTGGACACTATAGCATTGCGTTCAATGACCCTTATTCATTAATCTACTACGCTGCCCTGGGCCTGATTTGCGGGGGAATAGGGATATTATATCCAACCTGTTTTTATGGGCTACGAGACTTATTCCGGCGGCTTAACATCCCCAACTACTTCAAGCCAGCTATTGGTGGACTGGGCGTGGGTATTCTGGGATATTTTCTGCCACAGGTGTTGGGGGTGGGTTATGGCTGGCTCCAGATTGTCATGACACCACAGGCAATAATTCCCATTGGCCTGATGTTGCTTCTCGTCTTTGCCAAAATTTTGGCAACTTCTCTGTCCATCGGCTCCAGGGGCAGCGGTGGCGTCTTTGCGCCAGGGCTATTCATCGGCGGTATGCTGGGTGCCGCACTATGGACCGGATTACACAATATAGCTCCACACATGCCACTTACACCCGAACCTTTCGTCGTCATCGGTATGATGGCGCTCTTTGGCGGCGTAGCGAGGGCACCGCTAGCCGTAATGTTCATGGTGGGAGAAATGACTGGTAACTACTCGATGCTGGCGCCGGCTATGATGGCGGTTAGCATTTCATATGTCATTATCGGACAGCACACAATCTATAAGAGCCAGGTGGCCTCGCCTGCAGAATCACCAGCTCATCGCCATGAGTATTCGTTTCCGTTGCTCTCCCGGCTGAGCGTAAAGGATGCCATGAGGACTGACATTTCTTCGGTATCCCCTCAAGCGACAACAGAGCAAGTTGAGAAGCTCCTCGTTTCTCATCATATGAAAGCTCTACCTGTGATAGACCCCGCCACGGGAAATCTGGTAGGTATTGTATCGCATGAAGATTTCCTCCGCTCTGCAGGGCGCAACAGTGCAAGGGTAGCCGACTTCATGACTAGCGATGTGGTAACCACCAGTTCGGAAGACTCGCTCGATTCGGTGCTAGAAGTACTCAGTAACCGTGATATCGCAAGTCTGCCGGTGCTGGAGAAATCGCCGGCAGGTACAATTCTCGTGGGTATGATAAGCCGTAGTCACATTAGTGAAGCCTACGCCAAAGCGGCCAAGAGCTTACTCAGCAAGAATATTCCGGACGATTAAAGTGAGCATATTTAGGGAGATTTTGGTACCCCTGGATGGTTCTGCGGCAGGATGGCAGGCATTGTCCCAAGCGATAGAGGTAGCTAAAGCCGATGGTTCTTTTGTGCGCGGCATGTATGTAGTGGACGTACGCCGCTTAAGTGAGACTCAAGCTTACTTTCAAACTCCATACGGGCTTGCACTATCCCCCTATGTCCGAACAGATTCCGAGCTGGAGAACTGGTACCTTAAGTGGGGATCGATAGTGCTGCATACGATGGAAGAAGATTGCCGACAACAAGGGATAACCAGTGTTGGAATCATCAGGCGGGGGTTTAGCGAGCGAGTGATCTGCCAAGATGCACGCCTAGCTGACTTGGTTATCTTCGGGCACCTACGCAGAAAAGGTATGCGCCACCGTGGTTCAATGCTGGAAACCGTGATTCGAAAAGGCACAACACCAGTGTTGGTGACGTTCGGAAAGGCAAGCCAATTACGCCGTATTCTGCTCATCTATGATAGACCGAGGGAAGATAGCCGAGCCTTGCATGTCGCAGCTTGCTTTAGCCAGAAATACGGGCTGCCGCTAACGGTGTTAGTCGCCAGTCATAAGCTTACCGAATATGTGGAAAAGACTTTGCGGCTTGAGAGCTATCTGAAACCGTACTCGGTAGAAACAGAGTTCCTAGCGGGCGATGGTGGTCGAACTTCGAGTGTAATCAGCGCTGTGAAGTCCAAGCGAGTCGATACGATTTTCGCCGGGAGATACCGCCACGATGCCTTATTTACTACTGTAATGGGCAGCACACTAGATAGCTTAATCGATGAAGCCCCATGCCCGGTGCTTATCTGCCCATGACCATTCGCAGGTAATTATAATCGATTCCCGATAGATAGCGGTTTCTTCTTTTCGATAGGCAACGACTCGCCCGGTTATTCGGTGATAACAGATGTCTACCTGGAATAGAACTTGCACTTAGAACTCGTCTCGACGAACAAGTGCTCAAGGACTCTACCTTTAACTGTATAGTGCTTTTTCCTTTTCATTGAGAACCCGGGCTGGAAGGGGAAAGATAAACAAGCTCCGTGAACAAATATCGCAAGGGAGGCTTTGGTTGGGTCACAAAGAAATAATTTACTGGGTAACTTTCGTCCAATTTGTGCAACAAAGACGGGAGCCGGTTCCAGGCACAGCCGAGCGCTGGCCGCAGAATGGTGCTTCGCCTTCATCTGTTGGGCACCATAACTCCTCAAACGGGGGTCCAACCCGCAACGCTCTGACTGCAAATCAAGGGCTCATTACTTCGAAGCTAGACCTGCTCCCGATTCAAATTTCGACTCTGTGTGACTGGTTGCCAGTCAGAAATCTCTTAAGGGCTAGCTGCGGTTCTTGACAGGATTGCACTTCTTGGCCAGCCCATTCTGGGTGATTGTTCAACAAAATAGGCAATTGATGCCCAGTGCATCTTGCTTAATTGCCCGGACCTGAGTCAGCGCATTGTACATATA
>DAOUMT010000076.1:0-4020 GCA_034409195.1 Dehalococcoidia bacterium | reverse complement strand
CGGCCCTCACGTAATAGCCACAGCGCTGTGTATGCTAGGCGTGGGCATCTGCTACGAGAACCATCTGTCCTACCTGCCGCAGAGGATGTGCAGGCAGTCGGTAGACCTGTTGCTGATGCCCCACTCGTATCCCAAAATAGCGCAGATGGTCTTCTCGCTGGGAGAACTGGCTTCCAGTCATGCGCATCTGTTTGGTGTACCCACCATTGTGTGCAATAAAAGCGGCCCCTTCCAAACCGCTTATCCCGGGGTACCGTTTTACAGGCCAAACTCAAGCTTCCCCGGCCTGTCAACGATAGCCGACTCCGAGGGCTCCATCAAGGCGCAACTTGGAAATGAAGAGGGCGTCATAGTTGAGGAAGTCACGCTTGACCCGGAGCGCAAAATCCAGAAGCCCCCGCGGCGCTACGGACGGTGGGCTTTAAAAGGACCCTGGTTCAGGGGTTCGGTCGTGATGATAGAAGCTGCAGGAAGGCTGTGGTACACGTTGAGCCTGGAGCGAAAGAAAAAAGCGCGCCTGATCTCATCGTCCCGGAAATAGTAGAGCGGCCTCCCGCAGGTTACAGTTTGGGCTCCTATTGAAACAGATGGTAGCTGCTTCAGCAGCGACTAGCTCTTTCTCAGCCTCTTAGTCCAGGCGACCAGGTTCTCCAGCAGCTCCCTCATTAGTATTCTCGCTGCTTCATCAGTCAAATTACCTTTCTCGTCGAACTTGCTGGGTGCAAATGTCACAATGACTTCAGGCTTATTTATAGGATGCATATCGAGAAAAACGAATTCCTGGCGCAGGTGGTACTGCGCCCTGGCCCCTCCTAGAAGACCGATGGATGCGCTCATCACCGCAACCGGTTTGTCTTCAAAAGGATTATCCCCATAAGGCCTGGAAGCATAATCGATAGCGTTCTTCAAGACCCCGGGTATTGAATAGTTATATTCCGGGGTCGCAATCAGTATCGCGTCCGCTGCCCTGATTTTCGCTTTGAACTCCTTAACTTTGTCCGGCGGCGAATTCTCCAGGTCCTGATTGAAGAGTGAGATTCCTTCTAGGTCGAAAATTTCGAGCTTCGCTCCGGGCGGCACCAATTTTACTGCTTCGCGCAACAGCGCCTTATTATACGAGCCTTTGCGCAGACTCCCCGCAAAGCCGAGGATATTCACTTGATTGTCCATGTAAACGCCTCCTGCTATGGATATAAGGTTTCGAGGTCTGAATTATCACTTTTTCTTGCCGTGGAATAGCTCGCTGCCCGCGCCCTGGTAGACTACCCGTTCCGACTTTGGGGTCGGTCTTTCCACCTTAGGCCACATCTCTGCTCTTGGCTCCGCCCCTTCCAGAGTTACCTTAGATGGCTGCCTGTCTCTCATCTGGGGCGCTCTTCGGACATCGACTCCTTCCACATTGTGAGAGAACTCGATAGGTATGCCGTTGGGGTCATAGGCATATATCGAATGAATGAACCCGTGGTCGATCATGTCGGATACCTCGAATCCGGCCGCCTCCATCCTGTCCTTGAGTTCCCACAAGTCCTCCTCTTTGTCAACTCCAAAGGAAACATGGTCGAAAATGAAAGGTCCCCTGACCGGCCTGCCATGTTCCTTTGGCGCTACAGGCTCCACGCCCGGCCATTCGAAGAATGCCAGCAAATCGTATTCGGAAATCTGGAAGAAGTAGTGTCTGTACCCCTTCTGGCCGAGCCCGGCCACCAGTCGCATCCCCAGCAGGTCCCTCCAGAAGCGTATTGTCTTGTCCATATCCCCTGTGGCCATAGCCAAGTGATTTACACCATTGAACGTAGCCATTCTGTCATCCTCCTGCTTGCGAATGTTATGCAGACATATTACATCCCACGATGGATATTATGTTCGCTAACCCATCAAAAAGTCATAAAATCCACCCCTCAAAGCTTAAGAAATTATCACATTTTTCAACGCCCAATTTACTTCATATGTTATTGCTTCGTTCCCCTCCGGTAGGCCGCGATAGCACCTCTTGTGCGACTGGTAGGACAATGTTATAGTACACTCACAGGAAGGAGGGCATCATGATATTCGTTACTCTGTTGACCCCGAAAGGCAAAGGGAAAGAAGCTATCAGTTATCTGAAGAAGTTGAAGGCCCCCAAAGGCATCAAGATCCTCGATATCTATCTCACTATGGGTCGCTACGATGGGGTAATTCTCTTCGAGGCATCCGATGCCAAAGCGGCGATCAGATTTGCCGCGGACGTAGGCTTAACTACCGACTACTCGGTGGAAACCCTGACCGCTATCCCGGCGAAAGAGTTCTAGGCTGCAATTGAGCCCCCTGGCTACACTAAGCTGCGGCGAGGAAGAGCGGCAGCAACATGCCAAATAGGCACACTTGTATCTATCAGAATCATACAAAATCGATAGACAGATATCCGCCCGACTTCGTGGCTTTGTCATAGACCAGCTTCGCCACAGCTATATCCTCGATAGCCAGCCCTGTAGAATCGAAAATAGTGATAGCCTTTCTGTCTTTTCTGCCTTGCTTCTTACCGGCGATGACCTCGCCCAGCGTGGTGTAGACCTCTTCAACTTTAAACAGCCCGCTGTTTACAGGGACGTTAATCTCCCCCGCCGCTGCTGCCTGTCTCAGGTCATCGACTACCACCACCGCTTTCTTCAGCAGGGCAGGCTCCAATTCTTCTTTTCCTTCCGCATCAGCACCGATGGCATTTATATGCGTTCCCGGACGTACCCAGTTGCTCTTAAGAAACGGCTCTCTGGCTGGAGTGACTGTACATACGATGTCAGAGTCGACTGTTTCCTCCAGAGAGCACGCTTTCACCGAATATGAAGGAAATGACTTGATGAAGGTCTCCACGGCAGCAGCACGCTGGTCGAATAATTTGATTTGTCGCAGGTCGAAAAGCTCGCCATGTGCCATCAACTGTGTGTAGGACTGGCGGCCGGCGCCCACGATACCCAGCGTTTGTGATTCCTTTCGCGCCAGGTATTTCGAAGCGATAGCGGCTGCTGCCCCTGTTCGATAGGCTGTAATATCAGTAGCATCCATCACCGCCAGCGGATAACCTGTCTCCGGATCGTTGTAAATAATGATAGCCATAACGGTAGGCAGCCCTGACTGACGGTTTTGAGGATGAACATTTACCCACTTCATTCCCGCAGCGCCCGGTATAGCTCCGGGCATAGCTCGAAAATCGCCCTTCTCAAGCATAAGATAAGCCTTGGCTGGCATCTTCGCCCTGCCCAGCGCCAAGTCTTTAAAAGCCTGCTCTACAGCCTTTATAACATCCGCTATATTCAGAAGGTTTTTTACATCCTTCTTACTCAGGAAAAGAGTAGACATATTTTCATCACTCCTTAACCGATCTGTCGCCTTTCCCAATATTTAGCCAGCATGTAACAGCACTGGTAATATATGATACTGTCAACACACCGCTGAAGCAATGGCATAGCACATCGAGACGAAGCAATTTCTCTGTCCCCTTCTATATCTACGAGACTAAAGATTGCGGAGCCTGCTACGAGCACAACCGAGGAGTCGTCCCGATTCATCGGAGACTCCTCACAATGATATATTAGCGTCAGCCATACCCACATGTCATTGCGAGGCCATCCGAAGGAGGCCGCAGCAAATCTCTCCGTGCCCCTTCGCGCCAAACAAGTTTGTCGGGTGGAAATAAGAAATTTTCCGAATGTTGTTAAGTGTGTTATATTGGTAGCAAAGCAACTTGCAACCTGTATAGCTGACTAAGGACGCTGAAATGACAGAGAAGTATGGATATGCCGGTAAAATCCTGAGGGGAGACTTATCTTCAGGAAATATAAGCCTTATGTCAACTATGGACTATGCCGACGGGTTTCTGGGCGGCAGGGGCATCGCTGCTAAAATCTACTGGGATGAGGTGCCGCCTGAGGTCAAGGCCTTCGACCCCGAAAACCGGCTCATATTCGCCACCGGACCTATGGCGGGACTCAAGGGAGTATGCGGTTCCAGATGGCAAATCAGCGGCAAATCCGCCCTCATCACGCC
>DAOUMT010000075.1:0-6177 GCA_034409195.1 Dehalococcoidia bacterium | reverse complement strand
AAAGTAGTAGGTGCACAAAATTTGTGCCCCTACCTAGACTAATTCAGCAAGTTAGAAACTCAGCTCTGTCTGCTTGCCCTCTGCAATCCGCCCAGCCTTGGGATATGGTGCTGGCATAGGCATAGCTGGCTGCTTACCAGCTAAAACTTCCTCTATAGTTAGAATTTGAATGCGGGGGAATTTCTTTTGCCAGATAGGAGATTCATAGAATCCCGCCTCCGCTGCTTCGGTTATCATTGGTTGGCTTGCCTGCTCCAAGGTTAGCAGCACGCCGATAGGATCGCTGCCCACCACAGTTTTCAACTCTCTGATGTCCTTCACTCCCACATGACCGCTTTTCACCTGTATAACTACCCGTCTAAGCTTGTCACCATCCTCTGCGAAGGGAATTACCCCATCTATGCCCTTATCAGCGCCCTTTTTCTTCTCACCCGCAGGTCGAGCTCCAATCAGAGAAAGCGCCCACCATTGAAACTGATAGCGGTCTTGCTTAGCCAACTGCCGGGCCGAGGGAAGGTCAACTGGCTCTCCCACAACCTTTACCTTTATGCCGGGGAAATGGTCTTGAAGCCGCCGCCTCATAATAGCGATTGATAGATGGGTAATGTCTATCCCTACCCATTGCCTGTTCAGCTTGTGGGCTGCCACCAAGGCAGTGCCACAGCCGCAGAAAGGGTCGAGGACTATATTGCCTTCATTGGAGGCGAACGAGATTATGCGCTCCAGCAAAGGTAGAGGCTTCTGGGTAGGATAACCCAATCTCTCTTTCGCCTGTGCACCAATAGGCAAGATATCATCCCATATATCTTGAAGGGGCACACCTGGCATCTCATCTAGGTAGCGCTTATATCTGGGCACTGCACCAGGTTTGCTCTGTACGATCCTGCCTTGTTCATAGAGTTCCTGCATTCTTTTCAGGGAATATCTCCAGTACCGACTTACACCAAGAAACTCATAGTAGGGATTCCCTTTAGCTTCAGCACCAGGTGCTACAAGATTATCTAATGTGTATCGTCTTCCGGTCTCAGGCTCAACATGGCGATAAAATGAGTCTACATAGTTTTCGTCATATCCCAAGAACTGCATATTGCAGGTGAAATCATCGCTTTTGCTATAGAAAAAGATAATGTCGTGGAGCCGCCCCATATGTTTCGCACCTTGTCCGATATCGCTATGCGCGGAGCTGCGTTTCCACACTATCTCGTTTCTGAAGTTTGTAGGGCCGAAAATTTGGTCTAGCACCAGCTTTATATAGTGGCTCATGGTGGGGTCACAATGCAGAAACAGAGAGCCGGTGGGTTTGAGCACACGGTGAAGTTCAATTAAACGTGCTGTCATCATCACCAGATAAGCTGTGACATCGTTGCGTCCAATCCCACCGGGATTTTGCTCTTCACCTATCAAAGCACCGAGTAGCTGAGCCACCTTGTTAGGTGCATTTATCAGCAGGTCTCGGTAGGTTGCCTCGGCATCCGTTGTCCAATGCCAGGTATCCCCAAAGGCCTTTATCTGAGCAGGCGACCAAGAGGCATCGTGCTCTTTGAACAGGATGTTATAGCTCTGCTTGCTGTTGAACGGCGGATCGAGATAAACCAAGTCAACGGAATTGTCAGGGAAGTAATCATGATCACCGCGCTCATTGCGATGACGGAGTATTTCTAGATTGTCCCCGTAGTAAAGTACATTCGTCTCCATCTCAATTCCCTCGCTGCGATGATATTCCCCTGCGACACATATAATACCACAAAAGTTAAGAATGTCACTCCCGCGAACGCGGGAATCTAGGGGCTTATGGATTCCTATCTCCGCAGGAATCTGTCATGAACGTTGCAATGCTCACCACGAAGGATGCAAATATTATCTCGGTAACGAAAGACTATCCCGTTCGTGGTGAGCTTGTCGAACCATGAACGGGCCGTTCACCCTTCGACAGGCTCAGGGCGAACGGTAAAAAGTCTATTTTCAAAGCAATGACAGATTATGATGTAGGACAGGTTTGAAACCTGCCCTTTAGGTTCTCTAGATTTAGGTGTAATCATGTGTTATACTCTAAACATGGCAAAGGATAACAAATCTGATAAAAAACCTAAAGAGCCTCGAAACCCTAATGTGGTTAGTCTCAAGACCCTGACGCCCAAAAAACCACCGTCAGAATCTTCAGAGAAGAAATAGCCATACTAACAGGGAAACGACCTCTAAAGCTGTAAGGGGAACAATGAACTGCAAAGTGCGCCCCTTAGCGCAGATAGACATGTAATTCTTTGTAAAATCCTCTTCAATATATTTCCAATACTTTATCTTGACCACGTTTG
Organism: Dehalococcoidia bacterium; assembly: GCA_034409195.1. Lineage (GTDB taxonomy): Bacteria > Chloroflexota > Dehalococcoidia > SZUA-161 > SZUA-161 > JACWAE01. Next base: position 3,865 of record DAOUMT010000075.1, on the reverse strand, counting down.
GTTCTAAAATCCACCAATCTTCCTTCAATATTTTCGGAGAGGTAGCTACAACAAATTTAGTAGCACGTAGTGCCCAGAAGCTTTTACCAAACACGATGATAAAGCATATGCCAGCAATGACAAAAGGCGTTAGTGTCCAATCAATTTTCAATCCTTTCGCAAGTGTAGATACGACACTAATGACAATACTTGCCGTAGCGAATAATCCCATTATCTTAGTGTCTAAAGCACTGGCCTCATTTGATAGTTTTTCTGAAGCTGTGCGCCCCCATTCGTAAGTAACATCCATACTGGGATATTCGTTCACATCTTGCTCTTGTTTTGAATCATCTTTACTTGTACTCATAACGTCTTTTCTCCCTTTACCAGCTCTGTCCAATTATGAATTGGTGATTTGGTTTTGGCAACTTCGGCAGGTGTAGATTAACCAATTTTATAACCTCTTTTTCGAATCCCCGTCTTTTTCCATATCCTATAGTCTCCTTAGCTACAGGATAATTCCACTATACTTTCCACAAGAAACCCTCCCAACAATAAGCGCCTCTGGACAACCCTGGACACCTATTGACAAGCGCCATAAGTTGGGCTAGTATGCCGCTATGCTCGCAAATGACCCCTACCCTGACCAATTTATTATCTCCATTTCTTTTTCAGCGATAGTCTTAATCCAGCCAAGCTGCCTCGGAAAGATTATTGTGTTCGCAGAAACTGTCACACCCTATTAGCCTCTACCGGATTCAATAAGAAATTTAATTAATAAAAAAATATTCTCAAATCAAGGAGGAGCAGATGGCGAAATCCCAGTATGAAAGCTTGTTTTCCCCCGGCCGCATCGGGACCCTGCAGCTCAAAAACCGCATTGTTTATCCTCCCATGGGGACCAATATTTGCGAAGGCGGCGAGGCCACCGACCGACTGATAGCCTACCACGAGGCGCGGGCCAAGGGCGGTATCGGGATGATCATCGTCGAGAACGCCAACGTCGACACCGCCGGTGCAGCGGGGCTGCCCTTCGGACTGAATATCGACGATGACAAGTACATCCCGGGACTGACGAAGCTAGCTCAGACCATCAAGAAGAATGGCGCCAGAGCCTGCCTGCAAATTTATCACGGCTCCGTCTGGGCCATGGGAGAGCAAAGGCCCGTGATGGGCGCGGAGCTTCCCCGGGAGCTATCTATAGATAAAATCCAATACATGATCCAGAAGTTCGTAGAAGGGGCGAGGAGGGCCAAAGAGGCAGGGTTCGAAGCTATCGAAATACACGGCGCTAATATCAACGGCCAGACCCAGTTCCGCTCCCGCATCTGGAACACGCTAAAGAATAAATATGGCGGCAGCGTGGAAAACCGGGCGCGCTTTATGTGCGATACCTTGAAGGCAGTGAGAAAGGAAGTGGGTAAGAACTTCCCGCTGTGGTGCCGCACCAGCATCTATGAAACCTATCGTGTCAAGGGCGGCAAGGTGGCCGAGTACGGCGTCACGCCGCAAGATACTTTAATACAGGTGCCCATGTTCGTAGCTGCCGGGGCCGATGCCATCCACCTCTCACAGGGCGGTTTCTACGACTATGCCTGGGAATACTTGACAATGTGCCCCACTGAGGCCGATGGGCCTGCCCCCAACCTAGGCCTGGTCGAGCAGGTCAAGAAGGTAGTCAAGGTGCCCGTTATCGCTGCAGCACACATTACACCCGAAATCGGAGACCAGGCTATTAAGCAAGGCAAACTGGACTTCGTCGCCATGGGCAGGGCGATGCAGTGCGACCCCGACCTCCCTAACAAGCTGGCCCGGGGCAGAGAGAAAGATATCCGGCCCTGCATCCACTGCAACCACTGCATAGAGACCCTGGCCTGGGCTGATGGAGTAGTTTGTGTGGTCAATCCTGCTCTGGCCAGAGAGAAAGAATTCGAGATCAAGAAAGCGGCCAAGCCCAAGAAGGTAATTATCGTGGGCGGCGGCCCTGCAGGCATGGAGGCAGCCCGAGTGGCAGCACTTAGGGGGCACCAGGTAACGCTCTATGAAAAAGAGCGAAAGCTGGGCGGACAATTGGTCCTGGCTGCAATACCTCCTTACAAGAAGGACCTCCGAGACCTGACCGCTTATATGATAAACCAGTTAAGGAAGCTCAAGGTCAAGGTAGTTCTGGGCAAGGCAATCACTGCGGAGGAGATTAAAAAGGCCAAACCCGATGTGGTTATTCTCTCAGCCGGCGTTAAACCTTTGATTCCCAGTCCCGAGGATATACCCGGTCTGAATACCCTGAAGAACGTGGTGACTGCTGAGGATGTCCTCCTGGGCAAGGCAAAGGTGGGTAACAGAGTATTCATCATCGGCGGCGACCTGGTAGGCTGCGAGACCGCTGAGTTCCTGGCAGACCAGGGCAAGCAGGTCACCATAGCCCGGAGAAGCCAGTTCATGGCGAATAAGATGAACCCCGATATGAGAATGCTCCTTGTAGACAGGATGAGAAACAAAGGCATCCGCATGCTCACCGGAGTGCAATACCAGCAGGCGACCGACACCGGCATGCGCGTCCACATGCGTGGAGGCATAACCTCCATGGCAGAGATTGCAGCCGATGCCATGAAGAACTTCCCCGTAGACACGTTTGTGCTCGCTGCGGGGTCAGTGCCCAACACCGAGCTAAAGGAAGCGATTGAAAAAGCGGGCATCGAGGTCAAATGCGTCGGCGACTGCGTCGAGGCGAGGACGATACTTGAAGCCATAAAAGAGGGCTGGCTCGCTGCAGCCGAGATATAAAAAGGAGGGAATCCAGATGGCAACGCTGAAGCTTGAGACTTTCAAGTTAGACCACATCGGCGTCGTAGTAAAAGATATTCAGAAGGCTGTGGACTTCTATACCAAGGCTTTCGGTATGAAATTCGATGATATCGCAGAGCACCAGCTACCACCTGATGTGATAACCAGGGGCAAGCCTACTCCCTTTACAATGAAAGTGACCTTCGCCCCCATGGGGTCGTCAGTGAGGCTGGAGCTCATCCAGATTGTGGAAGGCAAAACCCTGCAGGGTGAATTCCTGAAAGCCCATGGTGAAGGCATAATGCATCTGGGCTATGAAGTGGAGGACCTGGAGAAGGAAATGGCTAACGCTAAGTCTCAGGGAATCGAGGTGATATCCTTCCTTAAGATAGCGGGTATCATGGCTTTCACCTACTTAGACAGTGCCAAGACTTACGGCGTTATGATTGAGCTTGTCCAGAAGGATGTGCGCGACAAGATTATGAAGAAGCTGTCCGAGGGAGGCTAGACGCCGCCTCGCGAAGTAGGAGAAGAGGAGCCCTACCAAATAAGCGCCAGGCTCCTCTTTTTTGCAGGCGAAAGACAAGAGTATAATAGAGACAAGTTCAAATTTCAAAATGTAGGGGCGAGGTTCCCTCGCCCAAAGCCCTTAGTTAAATATGCTGTGGATGATAACACCCACAGCGAGCACAAACAAAGAAGATAAGGTTATAATACACATACGTCTCACCCTCACCTTACCTCCCCCGTCAAGGGGGAGGAATTCTTGATCTCCCTCCACTTGAGGGAGGGAATAAAGGGAGGGGTAGCCTCCCCCTTTTATAGAGGGGGATTACAACCTTACCCGAAAAAGGGGCTATCCAATGCCGAAATCCAAAACTATCTACGTCTGCCAGAACTGCGGCAACGAGAGCCCCAAGTGGCTGGGACGTTGCCCCGACTGCAACGAGTGGAACAGCTACGTCGAGAGCCGAGTCAGCCCCACACCGAAAGCAGTACCGACCTCAGGCGCCCAAGCACAGGAGCTATCCCGGCTGCCTGCTAACTCCATGCCCCGCCTCGCCCTGCCCCTGACCGAGTTCAACCGAGTGCTGGGCGGTGG
>DAOUMT010000074.1:0-1605 GCA_034409195.1 Dehalococcoidia bacterium | reverse complement strand
AAGGTCATCTCTACAGGCATCCCCACAGAAATCTCACTGGTATCGCGATCGGTCATGTCGAATACGGCCCGACCTCCTCCCTCGAAGTCAACCACCGTAATGACAACTGGAGGATCGAGAGTGTCCGCCAAGTTATCCTGAGTGAAAGTGAATACCTTAGCCTTCTTATCAGAGAATCTGTAGTCCTCAAACTGGTCTTTAGCTTGACAATTTACACAAACCCTTGTCGGTGTGCCCATGCCCATGGTACCGCCCTGGATGATTTGTGGAGTATTACAGACCTTGCATTTCTTTCCCCAAAGGCCAAGGATTATTCTGCGATCACGCCACACGCCCGCTACAGTGGTGGGCCCTAACTCGGGACGTCGGGCTCGCTCCAGGGCTACCAATTTACGCCAGCGTAAATAGGTCTCATAATTCTTAAGTGGTTTCTTCGAGGCAAGGTGTTTCTTTATGCCTCGGCGAGATCCCAACTTCGTTATCTCAGGAGTTACTTGCAGAACAAAGGCGTCAGCCCCATTTCCATAACTAGCGAAGAGAATCTTGTCCCCTGGTTTGGCTTCCTCCAGAGCAGCCACAAGCATCATCAGCGCCAGGGCACAACCCGTATTGCCTACGGTCAAAAACATGGGATCCTGGACCTGAGCCGCATCGAAGCCCAGTTCTCGTGCCAATCTGGCATGCCTTCTGACATCAAGTGGTGAATCGCAGACTATCTTTGCGAAATCCTTTGGCGCCAGGTTATATTTTTTTAATAGCCCTGAGATTGCCTCATGCATTATGCTTGAGTAGCCTTTGTCCAGCACCATCCGGTCCTCCCAGGAGCGAATGAAGGTATCTTCGGCCGTCCGCCATACCCCCGCGAATTCATCCGAGATAGAGTTACTGCCCTCGATGCTTGCAATGACTCCCTTACTGCCCAGCATAATGGCAGCACTTCCGTCACCATAGCCTTGCTCGAAATCGCCAGCTGGCGCTGCCATGATGGTGTCGGCAGCGGTCACCACAACGCTCTTAGCCGTTCCAGCTTTGATAGCGTCAATGGCTGAGACTATAGCAGTAGTACCAGCTCGTAGTGTGCCGGTTACATCCATAGTGCGAACATCCCGGCGCATATCTAGAACCATTGCCATTATGCTGGAGCATAACCTGTCCTTATAAGGCGAGGTAGTGGTGGCAAAAAACAGGCCATCAACTTTTTGGGGGTTGGTTCCATTCAAGCAGTCGATGGCTGATTCAACAGCCATGGTGACGCTATCCTCATCGAAACTAGCCACAGCCTTCTCACCAGGTATAGACATTCCAAATATGCCGCCCCACGCCCTGAAGAATTCAGAGCGATCGAGTCGATGAAGGGGAATGTAGCCTCCATAAGATGTGATCCCGACCATCTCTTACCCCCTTAATAGTAATTTTGAAACCCTCTCACATCATTCGGTAAATCAAACTAAGATTTCCTTGGTCATGCCGAGACTGTCTACCACCATTTTTGTGCGGCGCCTTAATAATCCCTGATATAATCCGAACTTTATCTACTCCAGTGCTCCAGCTATAAGAAGATTCGCAATCTCCTCATCAGACATCCTTAATACCTCTTTTAGGATG
>DAOUMT010000073.1:0-9672 GCA_034409195.1 Dehalococcoidia bacterium | reverse complement strand
ACTTGGGCAGGCTCATCGCCTTGAAAGCCGGGTTGCCGCACACTGTGCCCGGAAGGACGATAAACAGGTACTGCGCTTCCGGAATCGAGTCCATTGCTGTAGCCTCCGAGAGGATTATGTGCGGGTTCGCTGATGTAATAATAGCGGCCGGCACGGAACACATGACGCTGGTCCCCATGGGAGGGAACAAGCCGATGCCCGACCCGGATTTGGTGGAGTCTTACCCGGCGGCATATATAACCATGGGACTCACTGCCGAGAATGTGGCCGAGCAGTTCAATGTAAGTAGAGAAGACCAGGATGCGTTCGCCTTCGAGAGCCATCAAAAGGCGGTGAAGGCGCTGAAAGAGGGAAGGTTTAAGGAGCAAATCCTGCCCTTGAAAATAGTGGACCGGGGCTTTAAGAATGGGAAAGCAGTAAGTCAGGAGAAGGTCTTTGACACCGATGAATGCGTAAGGTTCGACACCTCACTGGAGAAACTCGCCAATCTGAGGCCCCTTTTCCGCGCCGGAGGCACGGTGACGGCGGGCAACTCCTGCCCTATGAACGATGCGGCGGCAGCAGTCGTAGTCATGTCGCGCGATAAGGCGAAGCAACTGGGGCTGAAGCCCATGGGCATATTCAGGTCAATCGGTGTAGCCGGGGTTGAACCGGAGGTCATGGGCATCGGGCCGGTTTTCGCCATACCCAAAGCCCTGAAATCTGCGGGAATATCGCTGGACCAGGTTGACCTTATAGAGCTAAACGAGGCATTTGCCTCTCAATCGATATATGTGGTCAGGAAGCTGGGCATAGATATGAACAAGTTGAATGTGAACGGCGGCTCCATCGCTCTGGGCCATCCCCTGGGCTGTACCGGCGTTTATCTCACAACCAAGCTGCTCTATGAGTTGGAGCGCAGGAAAGCCAGGTTCGGCATGGTGACCATGTGTATCGGAGGAGGCATGGGGGCAGCAGGCATATTTGAAAGACCTGAATAAGGAGGAAGGCCATGGCGGAAAAAACTATCAGAAAGGGCGGCTCATTCCTGGTTGAAGAAATACCTGTCGGAGATGTATTCACACCTGAGGATTTCAGCGAAGAGCACCAGATGATAATCGATACCACGGAGCGCTTCGTTAAAAACGAGGTAACGCCCAATATGGAGAAGCTGGAGCACAAAGATTGGGATCTGAGTCGCAAGCTCTTGCTGAAGGCAGGAGATCTGGGCCTTTTAGGTACAGATATTGAAGAACAGTATGGCGGTTCTCATATGGGCAGCATAACCTCTCTGATAATCAGTGAACACACAGCGGCTGCCGGGGCCTTTGGCGTGACCATGAACTGTCATACGGGGATAGGGTCAATGCCTTTAGTGCTGTTTGGTAGTAAGTCTCAGAAAGAGAAATATCTCCCCCTCATGGTACGTGGTGAAAAGATTGGGGCCTATGCCCTGACCGAGCCTGAGGCTGGCACCGACGCCCTCTCCATAAAAACCACGGCGGGTCTATCGCCAGACGGTAAATATTACAAACTTGATGGCACCAAGCAGTTCATCACCAACGGCTCTCTTGCCGATATCATTTTCACCTATGCCAAAGTTGGTGGCGACAAGATGACCGCCTTTATCCTGGAGAAAGGGCTTGAGGGTGTATCTACAGGCGTCGAGGAAAAGAAGATGGGGATTCGCGGCTCCTCGACATGCTCCATATTCCTTGACGGAGCGAAGGTGCCAGCAGAGAACGTGCTCTTTGAAATCGGCAGGGGACATGTGGTAGCATTCAACATACTCGACATAGGCAGGTTCAAGTTGGCGGCGGTGTGTTTGGGAGCAGCCAAGCTGGCTATTGATAACTCAGTGCAATATGCCAAGCAGAGAGTGCAGTTTGGCAAGCCGATATGCCAGTTCGGACTGATAAAACATAAGATTGCCGAGATGGCTACAAGGACGTATATGCTGGAGAGCATGGTATATCGAACCGGCGGACTTATAGAAGGTATACTCTCTACCCTGGATCGAAACGCTGAGGATATCGGCAGGCAGAGCGCAAAAGGCATCTCTGAGTACGCCGTGGAGTGTTCTATCAACAAAGTCTACGGCTCCGAGATTGAGGGCTACGTGGCAGATGAGACGGTTCAGATATATGGCGGCTATGGATATATCGAGGACTATCCTGCGGAGAGGCTATATAGAGATTCTCGAATAACCAGACTATTCGAAGGGACAAACGAGATAAACAGGGTCATTATTACCGGATGGTTAATGAGGAAAGCGCTGAAGAACGAGCTGCCGCTTTTCACCGAGGCGGAGAATATTAAAAACAAGTTGCCGTCCATGGAACCACTACGTCATGATGCTAAAGACGGCGCTCTGGGATATCAGCGCAGGCTCGTGGATAGAGCGAAACAGATATTCGTGTACCTAGCCGGTACTGCAGCGCAGAAATATGGAATGGCCATAGAGGAGCAACAGGAGGTACTGGGGCTGCTTGCCGATACCGCCCAGGAAATCTATGCCATGGAGAGCGGCCTTCTCAGAGCTCTTAAGTCTATCGAGTCTGCCGGCGAGGAAAAATCCAAGACGAAGATAGCCATGGTGCAGCTCTATATCAATGACGCCATGGGCAGGGCGCGCAGTTATGCCAAGCAGATTCTGGCAGCAATGGAGAGCGGCGAAGCGCTCGATAGTCAACTCGCGATATTGAGGAAAATCTCACAGGTCGTCCCTGTGAATGCCGTGCAGATAAGGAGAGATATTGCAGACCGGATCATAGAAGCAGAGAAATACACATCTTAGTGATAAAATCCGGAGTAGCTGCGAGATAACCAAGAGATAGTATGCGAAAGAGAGCTGTGCGGGCAAAACGCCAGGCTTTGCAGGGGATAAGAATACTGGATATGGCATGGGTAGGCCCAGGTCCATTTTGCGCTACCCTCCTCGGAGACCTCGGCGCTGATATTATTAAGATCCACGAGCCCGACCCCGAGCGCCGCGGCGGCCTGATCAAATACGCGCTGTCTAATGACCCGGCTTTCCCTGGAATAAGGAATTGCAGGGTCATAGGACTCGACCTGAAAGCAAAGGATGGCTGTGCCATCTTTTATGAGCTGGCTAAGTCTGCCGATGTCGTTGTAGAGAGCTACAGGCCCGGAGTTACGAAGCGCCTGGGGATTGATTACAAAACCATCAAGAAGATAAATACCAGGATTGTCTACGCCTCGATAACAGGCTACGGACAAGAGGGACCTTATCGCGATTTGCCCGGGCACGACATAAACTACACGTCCATAGGCGGACTGCTAGGTCTGACAGGTGAATCAGGCGGTGCACCCGTTATGCCAGGCACGCTGGTAGCAGACTTCGCCGCCGGCGGCATGAACGCCGCCATCGGGATTCTGTCAGCATTGATGGCCCGCTCAGAGACTGGCAGGGGACAGTTCGTTGATGTCTCTATGACAGATGGAATCGTAGAATTGATGTCCCTGTGGATAAACTCGTATCTTGCCTACGGAGCAGAGCATAAAAGAGGCGATACGATATTCACCGGACACTGGCCCTGGTATAACGCTTATGAGACGAAAGACGGGAAATACGTCAGCATCGCAGCTTTTGAGCCGTGGTTTTATAAAAATCTGTGTCAACTTCTGGGTCGCGAGGATTTCATCGAGCACCAATTTACGGAAGATGAAAAGCGAGATGAAATCTTCAACTATTTTAAACAGACTTTTCTGACCAAAACACGTGATGAGTGGGTGGAAATCCTGAGACAGAAAGATACCTGCGTTGCCCCTGTTTACTCCATAGATGAACTGGTTTCAGACCCCCAATTGACTGCTCGTGGTATGATTAAACAAATACCTCACCCTGTTCTGGGCACTGTCAGACAGGTGAGCTCTATGATAAAGCTATCTGAGTCACCGTTCCAGGTCAGAAACTGGTGTCTCAGATTCGGGCAGCATACTGAGGAAATACTGCATGAAATCGGCTATAATGCTAGGCGTATTAGTTCGCTGCGCAAGGCTGGGGTGATAGGCTGACAGCTCAACTCTGCACTATTTGAGCAGATTGTCAATACATCCCCCATTTGACAATTAAGGAGACACCCACGTATAATTTCGCAATATTAGTCCACAAGAAACACATCTCTAATCAGGCAAGATTTCCTGTTTCGTGGTGCTTTTTTTATTCCCATCAATGTCCATTATTTAAGAGAAATTTTTAGCCGCAAGGAGGAAGTAAATGACCTGGAGAGATGAATACAGGTCCAAGCTGTGCAGCCATGCGGAGGCTGCCAAGGTTATTAAATCCGGAGACCGCTTCTTTACCCCCCTCGGCCTCGGCGAGCCTTCCACGGCGCTGATGGATGCGATCGCAGACCGGAAAGACGAGCTTAAGGATATTCAGTACATATCCGCACTTGTATTTCATCCATACAAAATTTTTGCACCTGAGTACAAAGAAACCTTTGATATGATGTGCGGCTTCTATAACCAGCTTACCATGTGGCAGCATGATGCGGGCGTTTCTACATTCATCCCGGTACAAAGCTCCAGTGTGGGAGTTGTGGCGAATAAACTGCAGGAATTCGATCCTCGCAGGCACGTCATGCTCACCCAGGTCAGTCCCCCGGACGACCACGGCTACGTATCGCTGGGACTCGACATGTTCTTCACTTCGGACATCATTGACAAGGGCGCAGTTGTTCTCGCTGAAGTAAATCTGAAGATGCCGCATACCTACGGTAATTCGCACTACCATGTCAGCCGGTTTGACAAGTTCATCGAGATAGACGAACCCCTGTTTTCGCCGCCTATGCCTGAGCCATCTGAGGTGCACAAAAAGATTGCAACGAACGTGGTTAGCCTGCTCAAAGACAGGGACTGCCTTCAGGTGGGAATAGGCGCTGTCCCGGGACAGATATCCAAGCTTCTTGCCGACTGCGGGTTGAAAGACCTGGGGATTCACACCGAGATGGCCCCTCAGGGCACGCACCTGCTTGTGGAGAAGGGAGTCGTCACCTGCAAGTATAAAGTGACCCATACTAACAAAATGATTATGGCTTTCACTATCGGCGACCAGGAGCTTTACGACTTCCTGGGCAACAACCCCATGGTCGAGTTCTATTCTGCTTCATACTCTAACTCAATTCCCCTGCTGGTCAGGGAGAAGAACCTGGTGGCCATAAATGGCTCAGTTGAGGTCGACCTTGTGGGAACCATCGCCTCAGAATCTTTCGGAGATTCGATGCGCTCCGGACCGGGCGGGCAACTCGACTTCGTCATCGGCTCTTACTGGTCCGAAGGTGGACGAGCGATAAATATCCTGCCCAGCACCGCCCATAACGGTGAGATATCGCGCATCGTGCCTTATCTGACGCGAGGAGCCAGGGTGACCGTACCCAGACACTACGCGCAGTATGTAGTATCTGAGTACGGCATTGCCAACCTTGCGCCACTCAATGAAAAGGAGCGCGCTTTGGCTCTCATCAAGATTGCGCATCCCAAGTTCAGAGATGACCTGCTAAAGGCAGCCAAAAAGAGACTCAAGTTTTAACAGGATTACCATTTTATCTGGAAGCTGCATAGTTAACAAGAGACAACGCAGAGCGGCTTCATAGCGGCAAAGAATAAACCTGTCGGTAAGGAGGTCAAGATGGAGAAAGTATGGGTGAAAAGTTATGACCCGGGCGTCCCCGCAACAATTGATTACCCCAAAGTTACCCTGCACCAGTTGCTTGAGCAAACCGCAAACCGTTTCCCCAACCAGACCGCCATTATTTTCCCCGGCGCTTTAGGTGATGCCTACCGGCTGAGCTACAAACAACTGGAACAGCAGGTAAACAGGCTGGCTAACGCCCTGATAAATCTCGGGGTCAAGAAGGGCGATAGGGTTGCCCTGCTCATGCCCAATTGTCCTCAGTTCGTGATTAGCTACTATGCTGTGCTCAAGGCGGGAGGCGTAGTAGTAGGGACCAATCCATTATACTCGGCGCGTGAGATGGAGCACCAGGTCAATGATTGCGGCGCTGAGACTATTATTGTCCTCAGCCTCTTTTATCGCACTGTTGCCGGACTGAAAGAACGAACAAAGCTAAAAAATGTTGTAGTGACAAACATAAAGGAGTACTTGCCTCCTGTAAGCCGATTCCTATTCACCCTTCTCCGTGAGAAGAAAGAGGGTCACCGAGTTAACATAGCCGGAGCTAAAAATACTTATTCTTTTCAAGACCTATTGCACCGCTTTAGCCCCGAACCGCCCTCGGTAACAGTAACCCCCGATGACCTCGCCATGTTTCAGTACACAGGTGGGACTACCGGCATCAGCAAGGGTGCGGTGGCCCTGCACCGTAACGTGGTTGCCAACATCTACCAGATGAAAGCCTGGGCGAACCCCGTGGACTTTAGGGAAGGCGTGGAGGTGGTGATGGGGGTAATGCCGCTGTTTCATGTTTATGGTATGGTGGCAGTAATGCACTTCTCTGTGCTGGGAGGAGCGGCGATGGTGCTGCTGCCGCGCTGGGACACCCTGCAAGTGCTTAAAGCCATCAACCGATATAAACCTGCTTTCTTCCCCGGTGTGCCTACCATGTATGTAGCAATAAATAACCATCCTGATGCGAAGAAATATAATCTGCGTTCTATCAAGAGCTGCACCAGCGGCGCGGCGCCGCTGCCATTAGAGGTGCAGCAGAGCTTCGAGAAAATAACCGGGGGCAAGCTTGCTGAAGGGTACGGACTCAGTGAAGCTCCGGTTGTAGTCACCGCGAACCCGCAGGTTGGAAAACGCAAGGCTGGAAGTATCGGAGTACCTTTCCCGGATATCGAGGCCAGGATAATGGACGCGGAGACCGGTGAGAAGGAGATGCCGGTAGGAGAGGTCGGGGAACTGGTGATCAAAGGGCCCACTGTTATGCAGGGCTACTGGAACCGCCCCGAGGAGACCAAACAGGTGTTACGCAATGGCTGGCTTTATACCGGAGACCTGGCCAAGATGGATGAGGACGGGTTCTTCTTCATCGTGGACCGCAAGAAAGAGATGATTATCGCCGGCGGCTATAACATCTATCCCCGCGAAATCGAGGAGGTTCTTTACGAACACCCCAAGATCAAAGAAGCAGTTGCCTACGGAGTTCCCGACCGCTACCGCGGCGAGACAGTGAAAGTAGCCATTGTGCTCAAGGAAGGCGAGACTGCCACTGCTGAGGAAATCATCGAGTTCTGCCGCGAGCGCCTGGCTCGCTTCAAACTGCCCAAGATAGTGGAGTTCCGGGATAGCCTGCCCAAAACCATCATCGGCAAAGTGCTGCGCCGAGTATTGGTGGAAGAGGAGAAAGCCAAATTAGCAGCAGCCGCTCAGGGAGAGAAAGAAAGCAGGTAGCAAAATGGTGAAACAGCCGCCCTCGGCTGTTTGAATCATAGGCAAAAAGCCAGGACAGGTACAGGCAGGGGTGCTTATCAGTGAAAATGGTGGAACAGCCACCCCCGGCTGTTTGAATCATAGGCAAAAAGCCAGGACGGGACAGGCAGGGGTGCCTGTCCTACCAGTATTAAGGAAAGGTCAACTGAATAGGTGAAAGAATCAAACGAATTAGACCAGCCAATCGCGACTGCTCCCTCAATAAAATGTATCGGAGATAAGCTAGCTATCTCCAGGAGGAATCTTCCTCACTGGCAACTGGGCGGTTCCACCTATTTTGTTACTTTCCCTAGTGGGAGAATGACAAGAAATAGGAACCCAAAGGTAAACCTCTGTGCTCTTATTTCATCCCAACCTTGCGCAGCGCCATGAGCAGCCCCGCAATGCTTTTGGCATCGCAGATTTCTCTTGAGACTATAAGCTCAGGAGCTTTTTTCAACGGAACGCGCACCAGCTCGATATTCTCATCATCATCTGCGGCCCTCTTCATGGGTTTGAGGTCAGTGGCGAGATAGAGGTGCATGAACTCCGTGGTAAAGCCGGGGCTGGTATAAAAGAAACTCAACTCCTCCCACTTTTCAGCGGAAAATCCGGTCTCCTCTTCAAGCTCTCTGCGAGCACCGTCAAGGGGCTTCTCTCCCCGTTCTATGCCGCCGGCGGGTATCTCCAGCAGCATTTTCTCCACAGCTTTGCGGTACTGCCGGACAAGCAGGACATTATCCTCAGAGTCAATGGCAACGATAGCGGTGCAGCCGGCATGCTCAACAATCTCCCGCTTCGTCTTTCCGCCTGACGGCAGTTCTACGGTATCAATCCTCAGGTTGATAATCTTACCGTCGTATATCCGCTCGCTATGGAGAGTTCGTTCAGGGCTCATTTTTTCTCGCTTAAAAGACGTGGCGGCGTCAGATGCATGACCAGCGGCACCTCGTCACAATCGGGGAACTTAGGACATGCATAGCATTCACCCCAGACCTTGCGGGGCAATGCCGACCTGTCAATGCTTTCGAAGCCGCATTTCTCAAAAAACTGGGGATTATACGTTAAACAGAAAACTGTGGATATACCCAATTGCTTAGCCTCGTCAATACATGTTTCCACCAGTTTAGCACCAATGCCCTTCTTCTGCTGGCGCCTTGCTACCGCCAGAGACTTAATCTCAGCCAAGTCTGCCCAGCTTACATGAAGTGCCACGCACGCAGCTACCTTATCACCACTCCTGACCACAAAGTAGTCCCTGATATTCTCGTAAATCTCGCTCAAGGCACGGGGAAGCATCTCACCCTGCGCAGCAAACTTATTGATGAGCTTGTGCATCTGAGGCACATCAGCCATCTTGGCTTTTTCCACCTTCATCTTGGCTCACTCCCGCTTTTCCAGCTTCGTCATTAGTGTACTATAAAAGGGCAGAGGCCACTCAGCCCTGAGCATTCTCGTTAAATACGGGCTGCGTTTAATTTTGATAACATCGCCATCGTTCAACGGGACCTCAATCTGTCCGTCAATACTGAGGGTGGCTTGATGAGTAGTGCTAACCTCAAGTTTCACAGTAGCCTCGGAAGACAAGAGCAGCGCAGTAGACAGGCTCAGGTGGGCCGCAATCGGCTTCAACAATATCTCCTCCGCCTGAGGATGAAGGATTGGCCCGCCGGCTGCCAGTGAGTACCCGGTGCTACCGGTCGCGGTGGCTACGATAAGGCCATCGCACTTATAAGTTGTCAGCAACTCCCCATTAATTGTTGCCTTGATACGAATCAAACGGCATCTCTCGCCGCGGGCGACGACAACATCGTTCAATGCATGAAAAGGAGGGGTATCCCTGGCAAAAAGCTCCGCTTGCAGCATAATCCTCTCCTCCACCCATCCCTCGCTTTCTACAAATGCAGGTACCTTGGCCAGGGCATCGTCAGCGTTCAGTTCAGTCATAAACCCCACACGACCCAGATTTATGCCAAGTATTGGTATCCCTCTGGGGCTGGCTATGCGCGCCGCCCTTAAAATCGTTCCATCGCCGCCCAGGCAGATAATGAATCTGCTGCCCTCTATCTGCTCGCATGCCTTGTCCTCCTCCCAGGCCGAGCAAACCCAGACAGACGCTCCCATATTGCCTATCATCGTAGAGATCTGCTGTGCTAAACTGCCGGCAGCAGAGGCTTTGGGCTGAAACAGAATACCGATTTTTTTATCCGAGCAAGACGTGTCCCTCATAGCTTTTCTACTTGTTCCACAACAGAACTAAAAACTCCTTATTTCCTTCAGCACCCAAGATCGGGGAC
>DAOUMT010000072.1:0-5111 GCA_034409195.1 Dehalococcoidia bacterium | reverse complement strand
GTTTATCCAGTGCATTTATGAAAAGAAGAAGCAGCTTATCCGGCACATATTTCTCAACTGCTTTTACCTCAAGGGTTATTACTTTCTCGGAGACAAACTTAGCCGGCGGTTCCAAAATAGACCTTTTTGGCTTCGAAGGCATTTTATATATCTCCAGTACTAGTTGGCCCTGAAATTAATGCAAACATTCAGCCTATTTTATATACACTTAAATATCACACTTTAGGTCATTTTTGTCAAGAGCGAATAGGTTAACTACACCTAACTTTTCCTACATTCTCCTGAATTTACTGGCCTGCATTACAATATGACTGACCCTCTACTGGCAAACATATCTCTCGTAATGGGACTTCACCTGGTGCACAAAAGCCTCAATCCTCGTTTTCTCATTGGTTGGTTTCAACCCTTCATATATCATGGTAATCATAGGGATCTGGTTATACTCTCTCTGTACCTTCTTGTATATAGCAGTTGACAAAGTCCCGTATAGACAATTAAGCACTATCAGGTTAGCTATGCCACTGCAACCCGCCAACGCATAGTTGTTAGCTTTAGATAAGTTTACTGTTACCACAGGGTCTATAGCCTCAGAGACATAAGGAGATGCAGTTTCTACCCGCTCCGCCACCTTGGGAACCCTGCAATCCTCATACAGGTCTTCATCCAGCATTCCTTCAATTCTCCCTTTCCAACGCATGAACCATAATCTTCTGACATAGTAATAGAGGGCAGCAACGTACTCTCCCCTTGATAAGTGTATGCCGGGATACGACTCATTGAAATATACCAGATAATCCGTGGTGCTCGGCCCGTATCTAACCTCTGCCCCCAACGACTCCAACACTCTGATTATGTCATTATTGGCCCAAGCGTTCATGCAGCTATAAAACTCGCCCACAATTCCTATAACCGGCCTGCGCTCTCTTTTTACCGGGATTGCATCCATCGCAGCTATGGAATTTTTCAGAGCCTTATTGAAATCACCCTTTACGATTCCGGCGGATATGTCCTGAATTGCCTTTTCGTAAACCCTATCGCTTTCTCCCTTGTTTATCTCATAGGGACGAGCATGAAGTAATTTCTTCAACAACACATCCGTGGCCAGCCAGCCTTTCCAGATGGCCCTGGCCCATGTAATGCCGAACATGCGACTGGCATCATCATGACGTATGGAAGTAATAGGAGCAATTACCGGCACATTGCCGAAACCCAACCTCTTCAGAACCAGTTTCTGCGACAGGCCATATTGGCTCATGCGGCAGGAGCCATCGAAGTTCAGTGTCACAAATGCTGACCTATCAGGATCGAAGTCCTTGGATTGTGCTTTCTTAACCATGTCCCCCGTAGTCACCAGATAGGGATGGCACTCTCTGGAAGAAGCATATTTTCTCCCCAACTCGTCGGACTGTTCATCGGGCATCGGCAGCACCCGGGCATCTATTCCTATCAACTGGAATGAGGCAGCCCAAATATTAGAGTGGCCAGAGGCATTGTAAATATAGAATGTCCTCTCCAACTCCTTTATTTTCTTCGATGGTTTGAACACACTAATCGCTCCACCAGACCCAACCACACTCATGTCTTCAACGGTCTTCTCAGGTTCTTTCTCTTTAGTTCTATTAATAGTGTCGAGGAAAGCCTCGATTCTGGTTACCATCCCGGCATCACCGCTATGTTCATCTACCTCAAGCGCCAGATAGGGGTCTTCGCCCATCGTATCCTCTAGATACTTGGCAAAGAAGGCATCGGGCCCGCAGCCATAATTGGTAATCATTATAGGATGCAGGTTCCTGCTGGCCTTTGCCAGCATTGCTGACCTCAAAAGATTCTGTTCATTCTTCCAGACCAGGTTAGAATAGTAAGACAGCAACTCAACTGTATCTAAAGGCAGCATATCGTAAGGTATAGCGACTACTCCTGACTTTCGCAGCTTCTTGGAGATATTAAGGTTCAACCCTGTGTCGTGGACGTTGTAGGGCTTGCCTATCACCACCACTGCTTGCTCGTCCTCCCTGAGGCTATCCAATATCTCTCCGCCCCTCTTCAAACGCATACTTTCGAACTCTTCTTGTGATTTAAGTGCTGCCGTTATGGCTGAGGCAACAGCATTTTTCTCTTTCCCAAACGCCCTGCCTATCTCCATCATTTGCGACTCGAGGTTTCTCTTTTCTTTTTCCATGAAAAGAGTAGGGCTCATGATTTTGACTCTGTTTTCAAAGGCTGCTTTGAGTATGAAGGGGATGGCCTGAATATAGGGGCAGTTGTAGCTTCTGTTTACATCATCTCTATCCTTCTCTAAATCGATTACGCAGGGCAAAAATACGCAATCCACATTTTTCTCAATAAGATTGACCATATGACCATAGGCAACCTTTACAGGATAGCAGGTTTCGGCTAAGACCTCCTGGAGCCCCCGATAAATCAGCTTGCTGGTGGTTTTGTCCGAGAGCACCACGCGAATCTTGAGCTCTTTAAAGAATGTTGCCCAGAGCGGAAATTGCTCGAAGAACATGAGTATGCGGGGAATCCCGACCACAGGAGAATCCGTATCAAACTCATCCTCCTTATAATAGCGCATAAACATCTCTTCTCGCTCTTTGAAAAGATCGGGCAACTCCTTACCGACGCTCTCTCCCTGCCTTATTTCGTATCTATCGCAGATACCGCCGTAGAACGACTCCTGCTTAGCCCCTATCAGTACCCTCTTTACCTCGCAGTGATTGGCACAATGCTGGCATTCAAACATTTTGACCTGATATGTCCTGTTCCTTAGGTCGAATCCGACGAAATTGCTTTTTTGCCGGATTTCTCTTCTCTTTTCCCGGGCAATCAAAGCAGCTCCTATTGCACCGGTAACATTGTGATTCTCAGGGACGGTGATCTCAGTACCCAGGATATTTTCAAAAGCAGCAGCCACACTCTTGTTCGATGCCACCCCGCCCTGGAAATATATGCGTTTCCCTATTTTCTTGTTTCCTATAACCTTTTCTATGTAGTTATTGGCTACGGAATAGGACAACCCGGCAACGAGGTCGACCTTGGGCAAACCTACCTGTTGATGATGTATCAGGTCCGACTCCATGAAAACAGTACAACGTGTGCCTAGGTCAGCGGGTTTCTTCGAGTCAAAAGCGAGGCCGCTGAACTCTTCAATCTTTATGCCCAGCCTGGCGGCTTGTTCCTGAAGAAAAGAGCCGGTACCTGCGGCACAGACCTTGTTCATCTCAAAATCTACCACCGACCCATTCTTCAGACGGATAAATTTTGAGTCCTGGCCCCCTATCTCAAATATGGTATCAACAGTGTTATCAATTTCTATAGTAGCCCTGGCCTGGGCTGTAATCTCATTGATCACTACATCAGCTCCGACGAAATCACCCACAAAATAGCGCCCGCTACCGGTGACCCCCACTCCCTGAACTTCCACAAGGTCTTCCAGGCCCCTGGCTATATCCAGAAGTCCCTTCTTGACTGACTCGATTGGTTCACCTTCAGTCATCAGGTATATTTTGCGCAGCAGGTTCTTATTATCATCCAGTACAACTATGTTGGTACTCGCTGCCCCGACATCTATCCCCAGATATACCTTTTCCTTCTGTCTCTCCGGGCTTTGAATATCGTCGGGGGTGGGCTTAAGGCCATTCCCTCCCCAGACCAATCTCTTTAAATACCCATGCTTCGACTCGCTTGCCGTCTCAAATAAATACCGCCTCAGAGCTTCTATCGCTTTGCATAGTTCAAGAGCAGTATCAGCACCCTTTTCCAGAGCCATGATTGCGGAGCCCAGCGCTCCCATAATAAGGAAATGCTCAGGGATAATCAGCTCTCCCGGCGCAAGCCCCAGCAGATCTTCGAAGGCTTTAATCACGCCCTTATTGGCAGCCACCCCACCCTGGAATGCTATGGGCTTCTTTAACTTCCTTCCTTTGCCCAGGTTGCTTATGTAGTTTCTAGCCAGAGCATGGCAGAGACCTGCCACTATATCCTCTTTGGGACTCCCCTCTTGCTGCAAGTGCACCATATCTGATTTGGCAAAAACGCTGCATCTGCCAGCGATAGTTGCCGGCCTTTTGGACTTCACAGCGAGGTTGCCAAATTCCTTATCAATGGAAATACCCAGGCGATATGCCTGCTGATCAAGGAAAGAACCTGTGCCGGCAGCACATATCTCGTTCAGAGCATGGTCGATTATGACCGGCCTCCCTTTTTTCTCATCGAAATCCAGGAAAATCAGTTTGGAATCCTGCCCCCCGATTTCAATTACAGTTCTCACTTCCGGATGGTAATAGGTTACTGCCCTTGCCTGGGTAATGATTTCGTTCTCTTTATTTACACCCAGGATATCGGCCAGGAGATCGCGTCCGCTTCCTGTAGCTAACACTCCGCTCATCACGGGGAAATCGCCCACAAGCCTGTTTAAGGTCTCAAGCAATATCGGGACCGGCTGCCCCCTAGTGCGTTCGTACACGCTGGCGAGCAGGCGCACCTGTTCGTCGATTATAGCTATGTTCAGGCTAACCGAACCTACGTCAATCCCCATATAAAGTTTGTTTCGGTCTGCCATTTTGCTCCCCTAGACTAACTTGCTTCCAGCTATGCTCTATTCACTATCGCCATGCACATAGTTAAAGTAAGCGCTCATCGCTTCTAATGACTCAGCAGGAATAGGTGTAAGCTTGCCAATGCTCAAGACCCAGAGGTATATCTTCGCCGTTTTCTCCAGCATCTGAAGGTTGGTGAATGCTTCCCGCATGTCTTTCCCCACACAGACTGCCCCATGATTTGCCAGGATAACCGCATTCCTCGGCCCCAGAGCAGCCAGCGCATTCTTAACCAGGTCCAGGCTGCCGGATAGAGCATATTCAGCCACCTTTATACCGCCGCCAAGATAAGTGACCTGGTCTTCAATGATAGGGGGAATCTCCATGCCAGCAACCGCAAAGGCACTGCTGAGAACAGGATGGCTGTGAATGACAGCATTCACCTTTTTACGCGCTTTATAGACCCCTATATGCAGCATTATCTCAACAGAGGGACTGAACTCTCCCTCAACATGCTTTCCATCGAAGTCAACGACTGCTATATCGTCCACGCCGATAGTGTCGTAATAG
>DAOUMT010000071.1:0-32052 GCA_034409195.1 Dehalococcoidia bacterium | reverse complement strand
GCTTCGAGCATGGACGCGCTGCGTCACACGGGCGATGTATTAAGAGAGAAGCTGGGCAGCGGCGTGATTGTGCTGGCTGCTGTATGGGATGATAAACCTAACTTTCTGGCTGTGGTAACTCCTGACCTTGTATCTAAAGGTCTGAACGCTGGTGATATTGTGAAGAAGGTGGCCCAGGCCACAGGCGGCAGCGGCGGTGGACGTCCCCAACTGGGGCAGGGAGGGGGCAAGGATAAAGACAAGCTGGACGAAGCTCTCAAGCTTGTTGCCAATCTGGTGGCGGAGAAGGTCTAGGGGGTGCAGAGGGGCAAAGCTCATCTGCCTGGGCTTTCGGGGTGTCTCCAAACGGAGGGGCGAGGTTGCCTCGCCCGAAAATGTAGTTGCCCAATTCATTGGGCCGTTGAGCCTGATAAATCAGGCAACTACAAAATATGGTTTTCTTTCTAAATGTGCCAGGGGATTAACCGATACCTGGAGGGGTGAAGCGCCGCTTCGCCCGCTTCCGAAATTGGAAGATTCAGGGGTTTGAAAAGGTGCTGCGAAATGATTCTCCCTTTTCTAAAGGGGGCAAGGGGGATTAGGCGCCCCTGAATCCGAGGGGCAGAGAAATTGCATTCTCGTGTGATGGGTCTTGACATAGGTGAGAAGCATATCGGCGTGGCGCTTAGCGACCCCCTCGGTATTATGGCAGGCGCTCTCGCAGTGATTGAGAGGACAACGGACGAAGCTGCCATAAAGCAGATAATCGACAATGCCCGCGAGAACGAAGTGGCGCGCATCGTCGTAGGAATGCCCCGCTCGCTGGACGGCAGTCTGGGCAAGCAGGCGCAGGCTGTGCAGTCATTCGTCGATTCGCTGGAAAAAAGCATAGATATTCCGGTAATTACCTGGGATGAGCGGCTGTCCACGGTTGCTGCCGATAGGACTATGCTGGAGATGGGGATGAAGTGGGACAAAAAAAGGAAACATCGTGACTCTCTGGCGGCGGCATTCATTTTGCAGGGCTACCTCGACCGGGAGAAAAATCGTAGCCCTGGTCAGGACTAAAAACCTGTTCCTAGCTTTCCGCAGGTGCGAATCTTATCATGACAAAGTTTGTTGGTCTCATCGGGCATAAGCTGAGTCACTCTATCTCGCGGCAGTTTCAACAGGCTGCTTTCGAGTATATGGGACTCGATATTCGCTACGAGGTATGGGAAACAGCTAAGGATGAGCTGCCTGATATAGTGGAAGGATTGCGAGATGCTTCGAAGCTTGGCGCCAATGTCACTATACCATACAAAGAAGCTGTGCTGTCGCTTCTGAACAAAGTGGACAAGGACGCCCGCCGCATCGGTGCGGTGAACACCATAGCGAAAAGAGATGACAAGCTCGTTGGCTATAATACCGATGCCAGCGGATTTATCAGGGCTCTTGAAGAGGAAGGCGGGTTTGACCCCAAGGACAAGCGGGCTGTCCTTATCGGCGCAGGTGGAGCAGCGCGGGCGGTAAGCTTCGCCCTGATAGATGCCGGGGTCAGGTCTCTGGTTATCCTAAACCGCAGCATTGAAAGAGGCAGAGAACTGGCGTTGGATATCAAGTGGGACCTCAAGGTCTCCGATATCGAAGTCATAGCCTTATCATGGAAGGATGGCAAGACCCTGACTGCGCTTTCTGGGTGCGACCTGCTGGTCAACTGTACGTCGGTGGGTATGAAAAATAGTGCCAACGAAGGTAAATCTCCGCTTAGTATGGGGCTGATTCCCAAGCGGGCGCTGGTTTACGATGTGGTATATAATCCAGTAGAGACGCCGCTGATTGCAGCAGCTAAAAAAGCCGGGGCGCGTACGCTGGGCGGTCTGCCCATGCTGGTGTATCAGGGTGCGGCATCGTTCGAGCTGTGGACAGGCCAAGCAGCACCAGTTGACATAATGATGAGAGAGGCGAAGAGGGCTCTGACAAAGTGAGAGTAACCCCCCAAAGGGGACGGGAATCCAGGTGCTGCAAATTCCTGCGAAAGCAGGGATGGCATACACCGGCGTTGATGACATAATAATCTAATACATGTAGGAGTAAATGTAGGGGCGTTCGCCGAACGCCCTTATGCGTTTATAATAGTGTCAAACCTTTAGATTTTCGTTAGGAGCACTGGTTCATAATATGCTTTTTTGTTATTGAAATCATATTTTTATTGTGCTATAGTATGCCTGTCGGAAAGTATGACAGTCAGACCACTGAAGGAGATTAAAATGGCGGAATTAATTCAGGTACGCAGAAAGGCACAGGTTACCTTGCCTCGCTCCGCCCGCCAGGCTCTGAATATTGAGGAAGGGGATTTTCTTGACGTAAAGGTCAAGGACGGTGAGATTGTGCTGCGTGTGAAGAAGCTGGTAGATAAAGACCAGACATGGTTTTGGACCAGGCGCTGGCAGGAAGGAGAGAAGGAAGCTGAGGAGGATATTCGCGCTGGGCGTGTTCACAGCTTTGGTAGCGCTAAGGAAGCTGTAGATTTCCTTCACAGAAGAGCGGGCAAGGGTTCGGGAGCGACTCGCAAGGTTTAGATAGCGATGCCTATCCGTTTCACTGTGTGTTTTGTTAGACAGTATGAGAAATTGCCCAAAACCATACAGAAGAAAGTTGATAGGACTCTTTTTTTGCTCGAGTCTGACTTCAGGCACCCTGGGCTACGAAGCCATCCGTTGGAGGGAGTAAAAGGTATTTTCGAGGCTTATGTTGATTCTAAATACCGTATGACGTTTGAGCGGCGTGGTGAAATTTTTATTATGCGTTGTGGATAATCATGATGAGTGTCTCAAGAATCCCTAATAGGTATTGAAGTAGGGTGGATCAGTCCAGGCGGACTTCATCCACCCATCAAGACTGCTCTTAAATATCATTCCAGCGAAAGCGGGAATCCAGGGGCTCAAGATTCCTGCGAAAGCAGGGATGACATACACCAGCGTTAGTGGCATAATAAACTAATGGTATATAGGAGTAAATGTAGGGGCGTTCGACTGAACGCCCCAAAACGTTTGTATGAGGGCTGCCTTTGCTTCGTGCAGAGAACTTATGGGGCATTTACAGGACTTTGCTCTTCTGAGATAATCATGATATTGCAGTAAAAGCTTGGCTCCTTTTGAAATTTGGCAGACAGGTGATGAGTTCAAATGTTTCGTTTTTTAACCGCGGGTGAATCACATGGTAAGGGTCTGGTGGCCATAGTCGAGGGCGTGCCCGCCGGGCTGGCCTTGGGTGAAGACTACATCGCCCGAGATCTGGCGCGGCGTCAAAAGGGCTATGGTCGGGGCAGCCGCATGAAAATCGAGCAGGACCGCGCCGAGATAATTTCAGGAGTGCGTCACGGCCTCACCCTGGGCAGCCCTATCTCGCTGCTCATCCGGAACCGGGACTGGGAAAACTGGCAGGATATAATGAGCGTCTCTCCTGTCAAGCAGGAGATTGATCCTGTTACCCGACTCCGCCCCGGACACGCTGACCTCGCAGGCACGATGAAATACAACCTCGACGATGTCCGTCCTATTCTGGAGCGTGCCAGCGCCCGGGAGACCGCAAGCCGCGTCGTTGTAGGGGCTGTCGCCCGCAAACTGCTCGACGAGTTTGGTGTCGAGATACACAGCCACACCGTCTGCATCGGCGGGCGCTGGGTTAAGCAGGTCGAGAAAGTAGACTGGTCGAAGGTGGAGAAGTCACTCGTTCGCTGTGCTGATAAAAAGGCGGAGAAGGCCATGCTAGCGGCGATTGACGAAGCCCAAAAGGCGGGTAATAGCCTGGGGGGAGCCTTCGAGGCAATCGCTGCCGGCGTTCCTATCGGACTGGGCAGCCATGTTCACTGGGACCGCAAGCTTAATGGCAGGGTAGCCCGGGCTATTATGAGCATAAATGCTGTAAAGGGCGTGGAGATAGGCGCTGGCTTCTCTGTAGCAGACCTTCCCGGCTCTCGGGTACACGATATAATCGAGCTCGATGCGAAACACGGCTGGCGGCATGTCACCAACAGGGCCGGTGGCATCGAGGGCGGTATGAGCAATGGCGAGCCCATAGTTGTGCGCGCCGCAGTCAAACCCATCCCTACTATGACCAGGCCTTTACCATCGGTCGATTTGCGTACGGGCAAAAAAGTCGAGGCCCATATCGAACGGAGCGATATCTGCGTCGTCCCCGCAGCGGGCGTTATCGGGGAGGCGATGCTGGCTATTGTATTTGCCGAGGCAGTGCTGGAGAAATTCGGCGGCGACCACATAGATGAGACCCTGCGCAACTATCGGGGCTATCTCAAATCAACAGGCCCCAGAAAGTGATATGAGCAATCTCGGCTTTCACTGTCATAACCTTGACCTTTTCGATGAGATGATTATCGGCAACGGCCTTCGCCGTGGTGAGTTCTATAATCTGCCCCCTGGCGAGCTCCCCAGGCTCAAGCGATTGCTCAGGCTCCACAACCTTGCTTGGAGCATACATGCTCCATTGATTCAGCTCGAGTGGTACCCCAGGCCTCACACTTGGTCGTTCCTTTGCGACCTGGACAGGGACAAAAGGGAGCTGACCATGAAGATGGTAACCCTGACCATGGAGCAGGCTGAGGAGTTCGGGGCAGAATACGCGGTGGTTCATTTCCCCTCACCGACCTCGGAGGAATCGGACGAAGACGGGTCAAAGGTCGAAGCGATTGCCTGGAAGAGCAGCGATCGACTTGCCGAGCTCAGCCTCAAAAGGGGGATTCCCATCCATCTGGAGGGTGTGGGGGCAAGTGCTTTAATTAACGCCGAATTCCTCAGGCATGTGCTTAAGGAATATTCTCCTCCGCTGAGGTATTGTTTCGATACTGCGCATACCCATCTGGCTGCGATACAAAACGGTTTTGACCTCTATGCTTTCGAAGCTGAGCTTGTGCCATATCTGGGCTCTGTCCATCTCTGGAATATCCGTAACAAGGATGACTATCAGGCCTTCCGGCATATCCCGGTGCACCCCAGCCAGAGCGCTGAAGAAGGCTGGGTGGACATTGCGCGGGTTTTACAGATAATGGGCCCGATGAGAAATTCGCTTCCCATTATCTTCGAAAGCCAGCGCTTTTATCCCGAGGCTTTGGGGAATTATAATTATATTGAGGGCGTTCAGTGGGTGAAAAAGCTGCTGGAAACATTATCCTGACCGGTTTCTCATATACCGGTAAAACAAAGGTAGGTCAGAAAGTAGCCTGGAAATTGGGCTGGAAGTTCATCGATATCGATGAGGAGATTGTGCGTTCTTGCGGTAAGCCTATCTCTGAGATATTTGCCAGGGATGGAGAGGAGCGATTCCGCGAGCTGGAAAATAAGGTGCTGAAGCATGTATGTCAGGCAAGCAATACAGTCATTGCCACTGGCGGCGGCGCTGTTCTGAGCGCCGTTAATCGTGAGGTAATGATGGACAGCGGGGTGATCGTCTGCCTTGAGGCGAAGCCAGCCACCATATATCAAAGACTGCTCAAGGACGCTGAAAACACCACAAATCGGGAGCCCAGGCCTCTTCTTGCCGGTTCGGAGCCGTTGAAACGCATTGAATGGCTGAAGGAATTTCGCCAGCTTTATTACGACGCTCTTGCCGACTGGACAGTGCATACCGACAATTTGACTGTGGAGGAAGCGGCTGATCAGGTTATCTTGGGTTGGAGATATGGGAGGAGGGGCAGCGCTGCTTTGCCAGCCCTCCCCGATGCCCGGGAATCCGATGCTCCTTACTGCGAGCAGAGGGGCGCTGCTTGCGTGGTAACCACTGCCACGGAAAGCTATCCTGTGTTCGTAAGCTGGGGGATTCTCGAGGAGCTGGGGAAACGGATGCGCAACGCCGGTCTCTCGGGCACAGCCCATATTGTGAGCGATGACGGAGTATTCCCGCTGTACGGTACCAGAGTTACCAAAATTTTGGAGGGCGCTGGCTTTACGGTAAACTCCCTGGTGGTCTCCCAGGGTGAGCGGAGCAAGTCCTTTGAAACGGCGGTCAAAATCTATGACTGGCTGGTTGATTGCCGTGCCGAGCGTGGTGATAACATAGTTGCTCTGGGCGGGGGTGTAGTGGGAGACCTCGCCGGGTTCGTGGCTGCTACTTTCGCTCGCGGTTTGCCTCTGGTCCAGGTGCCGACCAGCTTGATTGGAATGGTCGATTCAGCTATCGGTGGTAAAGTTGCAGTGAATCATCCCCAGGGCAAGAATCTGATTGGAGCCTTCTATCAGCCGCGTGTTGTCGTAGCTGACCCACAGACTCTGACTACCCTGCCCAAGCGTGAGCTGGTCTCAGGCTGGGCCGAGGTTATTAAACATGCCATGATACGCGACCTCCGGCTACTGGAGCTGCTTGAAGAGCAGACAGAGAAGCTGCTTGCTCTGGAGAGAGCGGCTACCAGCGATGTGGTAGTACGCAGCGCCGCTATCAAGGCTAAAATAGTGAGCGAGGATGAGAAGGAACAGGGGATGCGGATTATCTTGAATTACGGGCACACTATCGCTCACGGGCTGGAGGCAGCCACGAACTACGGGCGTTTTCTCCATGGCGAAGCTGTTGCCATCGGGATGATGGGGGCAGCTATGGTCAGTCAAGAGATGGGGCTTTTGGTGCAGAAGGTGGTTGATAGGCAGAAAGCATTGCTGGAAAGATTTGGTTTGCCCGCGGGTTTCTCTGAAGTAGATACCGGGCGTTTGCTTCAATCAATGGAGCTGGATAAGAAGGTAAGGCGGAAGAGGGTGAGATGGGTCTTGCTTCGCGGCATCGGCCAGCCGGTGGTTCGCGACGATGTCCAGAATGAGGTGGCGGTGAGCGCAATTCATAAGCTATTGCAAGGCTAGTCCTGGCCAATGAAATCACATGAAACAATAGTAGAGCGGCTGCAGCATATCCTGGGTCGGCTGAGTCCATCTGAGTCAACAAGAGGGCTGGCTCTAGCTATAGCTGTCGGAGTTGCTGCTGGCCTAGGGACAGTAGCTTTCAGGTGGATGATAAAAGGCTTTCAGTGGGTCTTCTTTGCCAAGGGTGCTGAAGCCTTCTCGGCTCTGGGTAATTACTATGTTATCATACTGCCTATTATTGGCGGCCTTGCCTTGGCCCCGATAATTTATTTCCTGGCTCGCGAGGCCAAGGGCGATGGTTCTCCTAATGTAATCAAGGCGGTGGTTGTTGGTGGGGGCCGGATTCGCGCCAGGGTCGGGGCAGTGACGGCTTTGGCCTCCTCAATCTGTATTGGCAGTGGCGGTTCAGTAGGCCGTGAGGGCCCCGTCATATCAATTGGCGCGTCCGCCGGGTCTGCCGTGGGGCGTTGGTTTAAATTACCTGACGAATGGGTGAAGACTCTTGTGCTCTGCGGGGCTGCCGGAGGCGTAGCAGCAACCTTTAATGCTCCTCTGGGGGGCGTCTTCTTTGCCCTGGAAGTCATCTCACGTCGCGTAACCACCCGTCGCTTGTTCAATGTCGTGGTCAGCGCCATTGCTGCGTCATATATCTCTTGGATATTTTTGGGGGCCAACCCTTCTTTCACCGTAAAGCAATATACATTTGGCAATTACTGGGAGATAGTGCCGTACATCATTCTTGGACTTTTGGCTGGTCTCCTGGCAGTCGGATTTGCCCGTTTCTTTTGGGGGATTGAACGTTTCTTTAACTCTGTTAAAGTTCCTGCATTGCTTAAACCCGCACTGGGTGGCATCGCCATTGGAGCTATGGGCTACTACTATTCCGGAATCTTCGGCGTGGGTTACGGAGGCAGCTACGGGATGGGTGGAGTGTTCTTTAACTCGGGCCCGGTGGATAAAATGCTGGCGGGCCAAATAGCGCTTGGCGTCCTTATTGCACTTCTGTTCCTGAAGATAATAGCAACATCTGTTTCCCTTGGCAGTGGGGGTAGTGGTGGTGTCTTCGCACCTTCTCTGTTTATCGGAGCTGCGCTCGGTGGGGTGTTTGCTTTGTTAGCGGGTAGGCTTTTCCCTAGTTTAATATCCAATACTGGGGCATATTCTCTGATTGGTATGGCGGCATTTTTTGCCGCTGCGGTGCATGGTCCGATTACCGCTATCGTGCTCCTGGTTGAGATGACACGTGATATTCAATTACTATTGCCTTTAATGACGGCCGTTGTTGTCGCTATGCTAACTGCACGGGCTTTCAGCAAATATTCAATATACACTCTTATACTACAGCAGAGCGGCGTGGATATTCATGAAGAGGAAGTAGTGCCTTTGATGAAAACCATTACTGTTGAAGAGGCAATGACGCGTGATTTCCCTACAGTTCCTCACACAATGCCTGTTAACGAGCTGGTTACAAAGCTTGCCGAGACGGGCCATCACGGGTTCCCCGTCGTTGATGAGGATGGTCATCTCCTCGGGGTAGTTACTTTGACCGATGTCGAAGCTTCCAGGCATAGCAAAATACCTAACTTGATGGTTTCTGATATCGCCACAAAGTCGCCCATGGTAGCTTATCCCGATCAATCTGTATATGATGCCCTGATGAAGCTTGGCGCTAAGGACGTAGGGCGAATACCCGTAGTAGACCGCCAAGACCGCACACGACTATTGGGAGTATTGCGCAGACATGATATTATAAATGCATATAAAAAGAGGGTGGCTGGAGATATTCCAAGTGAATAATGTCACTGAAGCAACACGGGAATCGTTTGCACGCGATCTGAGTGGAAAACCCCGAGGGAAGGGGATTATCGACTATATCACCGTGCTCAAACCCCGCGAGACGGTCTTGCTGACCTTTATCGGGGTTTGTGCTGCAATTATTGCGGCGCACGGCAACCCTCCGCTCCACATCCTTTTGATTGCCTTGGTAGCAATTGCCCTGGGAAGCGCTGGTGCTAACGGTTTGACCAACTATCTCGACCGGAATGTCGACGCCAGAATGAAAAGGACCCATATGCGGGCTCTGCCAGCAAAGAGGATAGTTCCCGCCAGGAAAGCTCTGATATGGAGCGTGTTCTTGATCGCGGTTGCGCTTGCCGTAGCTTGGTATCTCGACCCTCTTGCCCTCGTCTTCGGCCTAGTGGGCACTATCGCAGCTTCAGTATTCCGTAAAAGAGTAATGTGCGTGATTCAGGGCGGGATAGCAGGTTGTGCGCCTGTGCTCATGGGCTATGTAGCTATTACTCATCATCTGGATATTCAGATACTTTTCCTCTGCATTCTTATCGCCGTGTGGATACCGCTGCATGTGTGGAGCGTTATGGTTGCCAACCGTGAAGACTATCTTCAGGCGGGGGTCGCATATTTCCCCATCACCTGGAAAGTTAAAGATGCCATAAAGATATTGATGGCTTTATCGGTTCTGCTTTACGCCTCGTCTATTGCTCTCTGGGCATTCGACGATCTGGGCTGGCTCTATTTTGCGGCTGCCAACATCCTGGGCATCATAATGGTTTATGCCAATTACCACCTGCTTAAAAGCCGCCTGACTCAGGATGCCTGGAAGGTGTACAAGCTTTCCGCTTTCCCTTATCTGGGTTTGATTTTCATCGCCCTGGTTTTGAACTTCTGGGTATAACTCCTCATGAGCCGACTCTTCAAGCTGACGAAGACCTGCTCTGAAACAATGGCTCGCGCCGGTATGCTTACCACACCCCATGGTTCGGTGCCGACCCCCGTTTTTCTTCCTGTAGGCAGTCAGGGTACGGTGAAAACTCTGACACCTGATGAGCTTAAATTATCAGGTGTGGGAATGATTTTGGCTAATACCTATCATCTCTATCTCAGGCCCGGTGTGGAGACCATCGGCAAGCTGGGGGGATTGCATAAGTTCATGGCCTGGGATGGGCCGATTCTGACTGACAGCGGCGGTTTTCAGGTGTTCAGTCTGGGGCACCATAGCCGCATAAGCGACGAAGGTGCCCTGTTCCGCTCGCATATAGATGGCAGCGAGCATTTTCTGACACCCGAGCTTGCTATCGAAATCCAGGAGAAATTGGGCGCAGACATTATTATGGTCCTCGATGAGTGCCCGCCCTACGGAGATGACTTCCGGAGCATCCAAAGGTCTATGGAGCGCAGCCACCTCTGGGCTGAGAGGTGCCAGCAAAAGCACAAGAGAAAAGGGCAAGCCCTTTTCGGAATCGTACATGGAGGCACTTTTACCGAATTGAGGCGGCAGTCCGCTGGCTTCCTCACTTCGCTGAATTTTCCAGGGTATGCCATCGGAGGTTTGAGCCTGGGAGAGCCCAAGGAGTTGATGCACTCCGTGCTTGATGAGACTGTGCCCCTCCTCTCTGAGAACAAACCGCGCTACCTGATGGGCGTGGGCTCTCCTGAAGACCTAGTGGAATGTGTCGCACGCGGCGTAGATATGTTTGATAGCGCTTTACC
Organism: Dehalococcoidia bacterium; assembly: GCA_034409195.1. Taxonomy (GTDB): domain Bacteria; phylum Chloroflexota; class Dehalococcoidia; order SZUA-161; family SZUA-161; genus JACWAE01. Next base: position 21,721 of record DAOUMT010000071.1, on the reverse strand, counting down.
CACCAGGCTGGGTCGCAACGGCGCAGTCTTCACCAGGCACCGCCGCTACAACATAGGGAATGCCCGCTTCAAAAACAAAAAGGGGCCCATTGATGCTGATTGTGACTGCTACACCTGCCGCACATTTTCCGCCGCTTATCTTCATCACCTGTTCAAAGCGCAGGAGCTTCTGGCTTACCGTCTAGCTACTATACATAACGTAAGATTTATCATGAGGTTAATGGAGCAGATGCGGCGCTCTATCCTGGATGGCTCATTTCCCAGCTTTAAGCAAGAATTTATCAAAAACTACCGGCCCACCGATGCCGAGACCAGGGCAGAGCAGAAGGTAAAGTGGCTTGGCGCACGCCAGGGTAAACACCCCGAAAACGAGGTCGTTTACTAAAGCAAGTGCAGATAGAGGAAGCTCTCCTTTTGAATTCCCCCTTTTTTCTTAAAATCGCTTTACATGCTTTATTCATTTTGCTAAACTTTGACACAACAGAAGCTCTTCAAGAAGAGGTGCAAAATGGGGACGAGAGACTTTAGACACCACGAATCCAAGAAGCCCAAGAAAGGGGCCAAGAAGCCGCTGGTCTCGGAGGTGCTGGCTACGCCGACAACCGTGGAGGTGATTAAGACCAAGGGGAAGAAGGACAAGAGCGCTTGGGAGGAGGAGAAGGGCGCTGAGGAAGAGAAGTAGCTCAATACCAGCCTATAGACAATTGTATGAAGCAGGAAAGCTGCACGAGCGGGTGGCACAGGCACTGGCGATTCTCGAGAATTGCTGCCTCTGTCCCCGCCACTGCCAGGTTAACCGTATCAAAGGTGAGTTGGGTAAGTGCAGCACTGGAAGGCGAGCCATCATTTCTAGCTTCGGGCCGCATTTTGGCGAGGAGTCTCCTCTGGTGGGGAGTGGTGGTTCGGGGACCATATTCTTCGCTTTCTGCAATCTGAAATGTTGCTTCTGCCAGAACTATACCATAAGCCAGCTCGGCGAAGGGCGGGAAGTGGCCGCTGGAGAGCTGGCTAATATGATGCTCTCCCTGGAACGGCAGGGCTGCCACAATATCAACTTCGTGAGCCCCACACACGTAGTGCCTCGAATACTTGAAGCACTGGAGATCGCCGTAGAGGCTGGCCTATCTGTGCCTCTGGTTTATAACAGCGGCGGCTATGATGCAGTGGATACCCTCAAGCTTCTGGACGGCATCTTCGATATTTATATGCCGGACATGAAGTACTCCGACGAACAACACGCCCTCCGGTTCTCCGGAATCGATAATTACCCCCGGATGAATAGGGCGGCAGTGAAGGAAATGCACCGCCAGGTAGGAGACCTCAAGATTGATAATCAGGGCATAGCCAGGCGCGGACTGCTGGTGCGGCATCTTGTTTTACCCCATGGACTTGCAGGAACCGTTGAGGTCTGCCGATTCCTGAGCCAGGAAATCTCGGCCCACACTTATTTGAATGTGATGGCCCAGTATCGCCCTTGTTATAAGGCTTACGATGTCCCAGAACTGGCTCGCTCTATCTCCAGGCAGGAATTTGTTGAGGCTGTTGAAGCTGCACGGAGCTATGGCCTTCACCGTCTGGATCGTATTGAGCCTCGTCCCTTTGCCAGCGTGCTCTGAACCAGAGGGAGATGATAGTGCCAAAACAAGCATCTTTCCTGGCTATAGTCCATGGATATGTTCAAGGGGTTAATTTCCGGTATTTTGTAATGAAGCGGGCTGAATCGCTGGGATTGAAAGGCTATGTAAGAAACCTGCCCGATGGCACAGCAGTTGAGGTCAGGGCGGAGGGAGATAAGGACAAGCTGGAGGAACTGCTTAAGCAACTGAGCATCGGACCTTCTCGGGCCAGGGTGGAGCGTGTCGACGTGGAGTGGGCAGATTATACAGGACGCTTCGAAGACTTTGAGGTGAATTACTAGGTCTTCTCTTCTTCCGTCAAAGGGGCTGGCCTCAGCCCATAGTACCGATCGCTGTCGAGGATGCGTTTCAATTTCGGGATCGATAAGTCTCGCGAATTGTTCATATCACCCAGCCACTTCTGCAATTGTTCGTGCATTTGTCCCAGTTCGAGCGGTTGGTTACCGTTAGCCAGCAAAAGGCGAAAGATCATCTCCAGCAACGGCATATTTGGTGTGATAAAGCCATCTCGTTTAGAGCAGCATTGTTTTATGGTGCGCAGCAAAGCAGCTTCAGATTTTGTCTTCTCCTTCTTGCGGGACGTCGGGCACAGGCGGCTTGCCGCGAGTGTGGCGAAGGAACGCTCTTGCTGCTGGTACCAGCCTAGGTCTATGAAGTAGCGAAGCTGTAGCTCAACATTGTCTGAATCCTGCTCTGTGGTCATGGGCTACCCCCTTGTTTGGCTTGGACCTCTTCGATCAATTGAAGGTAAACTGTTGTTACCTCTGCAGCATCAGAAGCCTCAGAGTCAACCTCATAAGGTGTGCCAACGAATATTTTACCATAATCCTCGACCTTCCCATGAAAATGGTCTTTGGTGCCGGTGAATTTCTGTCGCCCGTCTATTATCCCCAGGTCGAACGGCAAGGTAAAGTGCAGGTCGGCAATCGTATTTTCGATGCCCGGGGATTGCCCCACCCCGCGGAAGCCTTTTACCTCCTGCTGATACTTAGAGGCGGGCAGCAGACTCAGCAGGTTTCTTATGCTGAAGCTGCCCTGTCCTGCCACAATTTTGAAAGGGACAATGGTTATCAGGAAATCGCAGGATAATATGACGTTGGGTAACCAGAAAGTAGTCAAGACGAATGGTTTAGACAGAGGGTTCTCCACTGCTACAGGTGCACACTGGTCGACATCCAGCAACATTGTGTGAGGGAAATCGTACCCTAGGTTTTTATATATGGAATGCACCTTTTCAACCCCCGCGCTTCCCTCCAGGAGTACGATGTCGGCAGCGCTGACTTTCCTGATGCCGGCGATAACTGCTGCCAGTGTCTCCGGGCTCGTAGTTATGGGATACGGCCTGGAGCTACCGGCGCTCGGCTTAATCAGAATCCGCCGTGCGAAGGACACCTCCACAGGCGGTTCGAAGACGAAACTGGCTGCCTCGAAAATCATTCCCCGTCTTTCCTTCTGATTGAGATATCAATGCTGGTAGCCTCTGAGACTTTTTTGAGAGCGGAGACCATGCCGGCAATTGTCCGGGAGATAATGCTGCGGACAAACGGGTTGAGCGGTATCATCTCCTCGTTGACAAAGAGGGCGACACTGTCCTCCTTCTCTTCGGCGAAGAATCTCTTCTCGATAAGGTCGACCAGCCCTGTCGCATCTTCCAGACTATACTGGGGCACATCGATATCCAGTTTTTCGTCGGTGGTTATGGCGAAAAGCTCTTCTTTGCTGCACAGCAAATCCGGGCCGAATTCCTTGCGGTGCACCTCTATCTTGGGTGCTTTGTCGTGTTTGAATCCCTCGGCGAGGACAATATCGAAGTCGAGCCCTATGAATCGCTGCAGCTCGACCAGAGTGTGATCGTGGTCAGCCTTCTTTATTATGGCTATTTTCTGGGGAGAGCTTATGGCCACGGTATCGCTCCCCGCTTGGGCATGCCTCCAGGTGTCTTTTCCTTCCTGGTCTATGTCAAAGCCGCTTACGCTGTGCTTGATGGTAGCCACTTGATAGCCACGCTTCTTTAGCTCGGCAACCAGCTTCTCTATGACATAGGTCTTGCCTACCCCGCTTTTACCGACGACGCATATTATGGGGACCATCTACATCTCCTCATTCCAGTCAAGCATCTGCACCTGGACTTCTTCACCCGCCTCGATTGCCGCCTTGTCCTCAGGGACAATCATCAGCCCGTTGGCCAGTGCCATGGAGGTCAATATGCCCGACCCCTGAGGTCCCACTAGGCTGGCGAAATACTGGCCATTGCGTTTGGTTACCCTGACTCTGGCATAGATGCGCCGTTTATCCCTGTTATTAATGCGGTCTTCGCTCCTGGCTTTGATAGTGGGCTTGCCGAATTCCTTCTTCCCCAGCATTTTCAGGATGGCAGGCCGTGCAAACTGCTCGAATGTTATCATGGAGCTTACCGGGTTTCCCGGGAATCCGAGATGCGGTACTTTCTTTTTACCCAGATTCAGCAGTCCAAAAGCAAGCGGCTTGCCCGGCTTCATGCGCACTGTCCAGAAGGTTACCTCTCCCAGCCGCGCCAGGACATCCTTGACTATATCGTATTCTCCCACGGACACTCCCGCAGAGGTTATGAGCATATCGGCATCGTGCGCCTGCTTTATTTTATCCTCCAGAGCCGCGATGTTATCCCGGGCAATCCCCAGTATCCTGGGAACGCCGCCGTAGCGGCTTACCTGTGCGGCAAGGCTGTAGGTGTTGCTGTTGTATATCTTGCCCGGCGGGAGTTGCTCTTTTATCTCCACAAGCTCATCCCCGGTCGCCAGTACAGCCACCACCGGGCGTCGGATAGCGGATACGACATCTCTTCCCAGTGAGGCCAGGATGCCAATCTCCTGGGGACGGAGCACTGTCCCTGCACTTAAGACCAGGCTGCCTTTGGAGATATCTTCTCCAGCCTTCCTGATGTTCAATCCCTTCGCTGCCTGACGCAGTATGCCGATCTCATCCAGGGGTTTCTTGGCTGCCTTCCGCTTCTCCTCATCGGTATCTTCGAACTGGACCACGGCGTCAGCGCCCTTAGGTATGGGAGCGCCGGTCATAATACGGATGGTGGTGCCCGGTGTTACCTCCTCACTGGCTATGTAGCCAGCGGCCACCTCACCTATGATGCGAAGGGTGCGCGGGGAGGAAGGACTGGCATCTTTCGTGCTCTCAGCCTGCACCGCGTAGCCGTCCATGGCGGAGTTGTCCAGCGGCGGTATGTCTATATCGGAGTAGATATCTTCTGCCAGGACACGTCCTAGGCTATTCAGGATGAGCTCATCCTCCGGTTCGAGAACATTAACATAGCTAAGAATTTTCTCCAGTGCTTCCTCAACAGATATCATGTCCCTGCATCCTCTATGTAGTCAGCTACAATTATTCCCTGCTCTTTCTTTATGAATTCTCTCGTGCTGCCAGCATTCTGGCTTTCTTCAAGTCGGCCTCGTTATTGATATTAAAAAAGCTCAAGCGCTGCGGGTCGAACCTGTCCAGCTCCTCTTTTTCCACATATTTTACCTTTACTGAATCGAAGAAACCTGTTATTTTGAGGTTGCCCTGTTCAATCAGGTTTTTCATCGGTTCCGCGCAGTTTTTGGAATATACGGCATGAAGCGGCTCCGTCTGGTCGTCCTCCTTTGGTATAACTACATCGAAACCTGGCGAGATATCGACCATATAGCGCAGCAGGTTCAGGTTCAAAAATGGCATATCGCAGGCGACAGCCAGATTTAAAAAATTGCTGGAATGTACCAGCCCTGTGTAGATACCGATCAGAGAGCCTTTCCCCGGGTAAAGGTCAACCACGGTTTTAGCTCCCGGGTATATATAAGGTAGGGATGACCTTGCCTGCTTCTGCGAAATCACTATAAATATCTCTCGGCTCAGCGAACTCAAACTGCTTATGGCTCGCTCGATCAGGCTTTTTCCGGCAATCACCTCCGCGAGTTTTTCTCTTCCCAGGCGGGAGCTGAGGCCACCAGCGAGGACGATAGATGTTACAGTCAAATCGAAGCTGCCTGCTCCTGAAAGGCGAAAAATCTTCCAATTCATTGTATCACCTCAGTCAACCTTAATTAAGGATTTCAGCTATAGATAGAAAATCTCGAACCGGGCTTAGTATTCAGGTAGCACAGGCACCTCGCCTGTGGTAACAAAGTAGGGAAGGCAGACAGGTAACACAGGCGCCCTCGCCTGTGCTTAGATTATTCCTCCTCCCAGGCACCTTCTCCGATGAGGGGAACAAAGCGGCAGGCCCCTAAGTTGGTAGTTGACAGTCCCTCTTTGCGCTTTACCACCTTCATCAGATCCTGTTCGAAGCGCGAGCCCACCGGTATCACCAGCCGTCCCTCTGCCGCCAGTTGGTCCAGCAGTACCTGGGGCACCTTGGGCGCGCCGGCGGTAACAATTATGGCATCGTAGGGCGCTCCTTCGGGCCAGCCCAGCATCTTTTCGGTACGGTGGAACTCCACATTAGTGTAGCCGAGCCTGGTTAAAACATCTTTCGCTTTATCTAGCAGTCTCTGATGCCGTTCTACGGTGATCACCCAGTTCGCCAGCTCGCAGAGGATGGCAGTCTGGTAGCCGCTGCCGGTGCCTACCTCCAGCACCTTATCCTTATCTGTAATCTGCATCGCCTCGGTCATCAGGGCCACGATAAACGGCTGTGAGATAGTCTGCCCCATCTCGATGGGTAAAGGGATATTCTCGTAAGCTGCATGCTGACTGCTCGAAGGTACAAATAGCTCACGGGGTACACGGTTCATTACATCGAGCACCTTCTTATCGCGAATCTCACGGGACAGTTGGTGCATGAGTCTGAGCCGGGCAGTCTCCAGGTCCATGATTACAGCCTCGTCTTCTTTCAGGAATATACCACAAACTGTCTGTCTCGGTCTATAGAAAGGGCTAAAGATTGCTTACTGGGGGGGAAGTGCGAAGGGGTCTCCCCTTTCCGACGGCGTTTTCCCGAGATTCGGGACAAACCTGAAATCACCCAAGATTGGAGGATAAGGGGGGTTGAAGAAGTACTAAACGACCTCTATTATTACGTTGACGTACAAATAGTATGATAGTAAAATGCGGGTATATAGTTGTAATCGTAGGGGCATGGAGTTCCATGCCCCTTCATAGGTTGCCGAAATCCTTGGGGCTGAGTGTAGGGGTGTCCCGATGTTCCCCCTGAACTGAGCAGAGGGTCTCCGAAATTCCTCCACTTCACAAAGTGTCAGGATAACATATTTGATGGTGGGAATTTAAAGTGTTCATAAAAAAATCGATGAATAAACGATTAGTATTACTTCTCTCCTGCCTCTTAATCATCGCATTCGGCGTGGCGATTCTGTCCTCCTGCGTAGCATCTGCGGTCACCACATCGGAAGTGGAGGATGGCATATACACTCAAGTCAATAACCTCAGGCAGGATAACGGCCTTACCGTACTGACCAGGGACCCTGCTTTAGATGCATTGGCCAGACAATTCGCAGCCAGCCAGTTTTCTCAGGACTTGGAAAATTCCACCGAGCTTCACTATCTGCTGCATAATTCGTGGTGGGTCTCCTATTCAGGTAGCTCGCCCAGGCTCGTTGAAGGCACCGCTCAAGACCAAGTGGAATACTGCTATAAAAACAGCGAGCTCAGAGATGCCATGCTCAGGAGCGAGGCGAGGGCGACGGGCGTCGGCGTGGCTGTTGTAGGTAATAAGGTCTATTACACTCAGGTCTTCGATGTGCTGAATGCCGTAGGCGGTAACGGCAGTCCTATCAGGCTCCAGGAGAATCCTCAGACAGTCGATGTAACATGGGCGCAGGTCAAACAGTTCATCATGAATGACGACACTAATTCCCACATCTACATCCCAGGTTCATTTGTATGTGCTGACTTCGCTGCTATGCTACATAACAGAGCAGAGGCAGCCGGGATAAAAACCGCGTATGTCAGTGTTGATTTTACAGAGGGGCCCGGACACGCTCTGGACGCTTTCAATACCACAGATAGAGGCCTGGTTTATATAGACTGCACAGGCCCCGGGTTCCAGGCTCCCACCTTTGGCAGCAATCTGGACGGTCAAGATGCCTATGCAGAGTACGACAAGGTAGCTTATATAGAAGTGGGGCAACAGTATGGCCTCATATCGCTGGATAAGGCTACCTCTTTCGATTACGCGTTCTATGAGCAGTGGACGCAGGAGTGGGCTAATTACGAAGCGAAGATTGCTTTATACAATTCCGGTCATCTTACCTACAACCAGATGCAGGTTCTGAGGAGTCAGATAGAGGCTCTACAAGCTATTCTGGGTAATTATCATTGGGAGCCGCTGGGTATCGTCACCAGAGTCGATGTACACTGGTAAGGGCGAAAGATCCCTCTCTTAAAGATCACTATCCCAAATGTGTAAAATCGCGGGGCATATCCTGTTTAGATTTGCAGAAACCTGATTATGATGAAAATCAGTAAGAATCCGCTGAGTGTCGCCACCAGTGAAATGAGGGGTGGATTTTTCTGATGTGCCTCCGGCAGAAGCTCGCTGGCGCCGAGATAGAGAAAGCTTCCGGCAAAAAATGGGAGAATAAGAACAAGATAGCGCTCCGGTACAGTGAAAAACAGCGTGGACAACGCACCTAAAACGGGGGTTGTCGCATCCAGAAGCAGCATTCTCAGAGATGCTTTCAAGGAATTGCCCGCATTCAGCATCACCGTAAAGGTGTTCATGCCATCGGAAAAGTCATGCGAGATAACCGCCACGGCAACAATGATGCCGACGTGGACATTTAAATGAAAACCTAGGCCGATGGCAAACCCATCCACAAAGCTGTGAGCGGAAAGCTCCGCAGCGCCGAATATACCTCCCTTAGGATGTCTTACGTTCTGGCAGACCTCGCCCTCACAGACATGATGGACCGAGAAATATCGCTCCAGGATGTATAGAGACACAAACCCCGCAGCTGCCGCGTACATCAGCCGTTCCAGAGGCATATTAATATCTACAGCCAGCTTGAGGCTCTCCGGTAGCAAATCAAAGAGGGGCACGGCTATCAGCACGCCTGAAGCGAACGCAGCGATAATGCCGAATCTATTTCTGAACCGGGCAGCTACCAGACCGCCTGACAGAGTTGATACAAAAGTAATCGCACTAAAAATGATAGGCAGGGGATTCATTATGTCTTATTCTAACCCGCATCCTTCGCTAGTATGTGATAATATAACCATTTTCATAGTTATTGTATATAACTGTTTTCACTGGAAAAATCAGGAGATACTCTTCGGTATTTTCCCCCCTCTTTGTACCACTCTGCTGCTGTCATTATCAACTGCGCCCCTACCTCTGTCGAAGCATGTTGTTTACATAAACTCGTAGGGGCAGACCCATGTGTCTGCCCAAACTTGAGCATAGTGTCAGTATTCTAGCGCCCCTTTTCTTGTTTCGTTGACTGAGAATCTGTCTAGTGCTAGAATCCTCGTGACGGAGTTGATACCGGATGCGATGAGAGAAGAAGCAGGCACATGGCAAGGAGACCCAGCTTTAAAACAGTTGAGTTTAGGCAATGAACAAAGCACGCATTGATTTACCCAAGGATAAACTAGCGGAATTCTGTAAGCGAAACCATATTCGGCGATTGGCGCTCTTCGGCTCGGTTCAACAAGGGGATTATCGGTCCGACAGCGATATTGATTTTCTTGTTGAATTTGACCCCGAGCATGTGCCGGGGCTGATCAAGCTGGCTGGTATGGAAAATGAGCTTTCAGAAATCCTGGGACGAAAGGTTGATTTGAGGACACCGCAGGACTTAAGCCGTTACTTCAGGCAGGAGGTCTACGACTCGGCAGAGGTGCAGTATGCGGAAAGATGACTCAATACGCATACGCCATATGCTTGATGCAGCCCGAGAAGCGGCTTCGTTCGCGCAAAACAAACGCAGAAGCTCTCTTAACAAAGACCGAAAGCTGACACTTGCTCTTGTCAAATCAATCGAGATAATGGGTGAAGCTGCTGCCAAAGTAACTCTGGAAACCCGTCAGGAACTGCCGCAAATCCCCTGGACGAGCGTCATTGGTATGAGAAACCGACTTATTCATGCTTATTATGATATCAACCTCGATATCCTGTGGAAAACAGTCACCGAAGATTTGCCTCCATTGATTGCCGAGCTTGAGAAGATTGTACCTGTCTGAGAGAAAGCTCTAAAGCCATTTTTTTGCCAATATTTTTAAGGCTCTGAAATCTAGGGCTGTGCTATACCCTTCGAGTTAAACTTGCCACTCTGCTCTGACATTGATATACTATTTGGAAGTGCGCTAACGGGAAATACAGATGGAATACGAGACTATCATCGGGCTGGAGGTTCATGCTCAGCTCCTGACGAAGAGCAAGATGTTTTGCCGCTGCAGCGCAGACTATGCCAGCGCTCCGCCCAATACACATGTCTGCCCCATCTGCCTGGGCATGCCCGGCGTGCTGCCTACCATCAACAAAAAGGCTATAGAGTACGCTGTGATGACCGCCCTGGCGCTGAACTGCACTATACCTGAGCATACCAGGTTCGACCGCAAGAACTATCACTACCCTGATTTGATGAAGGGGTATCAGATTTCCCAGTACGATAACCCGCTTTCCCGCAACGGGTGGCTTACCATCGAAGTAGATGGCAAAAGCAGGCGCATCGGCATCACCAGAGTGCATCAGGAGGAAGATGTAGCCAAGCTCTTCCATCGCACCGACCCAACCGGAGAGAGCTACAGCTTGGTGGACGTCAATCGCTCCGGCGTGCCTCTGATGGAGATTGTAAGCGAGCCCGACATGCGTTCTCCAGAGGAGGCGCGTGAGTACCTGATGAAGCTGCGCAGTATCCTGCAATACCTGGGGGTGTGCACAGGCAACATGGAAGAGGGCAGCTTCCGCTGTGACGCTAACGTAAGCATAAGGCCCGCCGGCACCACCGAGTTCATGCCCAAGGTCGAAGTTAAGAACATGAATAGCTTCAAAGCTGTGTACCGGGCCCTGACCTACGAGGTGGAGAGGCAGCGCAAGGTCGCCGAGGAGCGCGGTAAGCTGGTGCAGGAGACCAGGGGCTGGGTAGAGGAGAAAGGCGCAACCGTCTCCCAGAGAAGCAAAGAATATGCTCACGACTACCGCTATTTCCCGGAGCCGGACCTGCCGCCTCTGGAGTTGAGCCGGAAATTCGTGGATGAGATAAGGTCTCGCCTCCCTGAGCTTCCCGATGCCAGGCGCGAAAGGTTTATCTCTCAATACAGCCTATCGAGATATGATGCCAACCTGCTCACTGTTTCTAGGGCGATGGCAGATTACTTTGAGACCTGCCTCAAGCTCTTGCCTCAGGGCGCAGAAGCTGAGAAGAGGGCGAAGACAGTGGCTAACTGGCTGCTGGGGGAGTTCAGCAGGTTGCTTAATGCCACTAATATCGAGATAAAGGATGCTAAGGTCACGCCGCAGCATCTTGTAGAGATGCTTGACCTTATAGATAAAGGGACTCTGAGCACTACGATGGCGAAGACGGTATTCGAGGAGATGTTCCGCAGTGGAAAGAGCGCATCTCAGGTCGTGAAGGAAAAAGGGCTGGCTCAAATCAGCACCACCAATGAGTTGGAGTCGGTCCTGGGCCAGGTGATTGAGGCGAACTCGCAAGCCGTGGCCGATTTCAAACAGGGTAAGGAGCAAGCCTTAAAATTCCTGGTGGGTCAGGTAATGAAGGCGACCAGGGGACAAGCGAACCCCCAGATGGTGAATGAACTTTTGAGAAAGAAGCTGAATGCAAATTAGCTGTTGAGGTAATAACATGACACCTGTACAAATTGCTTTGATAATTATTTCCGTGACGCTGGTTATTGTTGTCTTGGCTCAGATACGCGGAGGCGGGTTAAGTGGCATATTCGGCGGGTCGGGTGAGTCCACGTTCAGGACCAGGCGTGGCTTCGAGAGGTCTTTGTTCCGTTTTACAATTGTACTCATCGTGGTGTTCGTGATTCTCTGCATACTCAGCGTCAGGCTTTCATCGGCGTAAGTTGGTCTGTTCGGTATATCGGCTGCATAAACTGGAAACATAGTTAAAGAGGAGGATGAAATGGCGAGTGTAAAAACTTGGCTCATGCAGATAAGGGCTCCGTTCCTTCTGGTAGCGCTGATATCGGTACTGGTAGGCGCGTCAGTTGCAGTCTATGAACCACATTCGCATTCCATAAATATGCTCTATCTTGCGCTGGCTTTTGTGGGCGCTTTGCTATCCCACATAGCCGTCAATGTTTTCAATGAGTACTTCGACTACAAGAGTGGCGTGGACTTCAAGACTATGAAGACGCCTTTCAGCGGAGGCAGCGGTGTGCTGCCGGCCGGACGGCTCAATCCGCGGAGTGTATATATACTGGGTGCCGCATGTGTCGCTGCTATTATCGCTATCGGTGGCTATTTCATATATGCTCAGGGCCCTCTGATAATTCCCATAGGTGTTGTAGGTATTCTAGTTGTTTACTTTTATACCACTCATATAACGAAGTCGCCCTTACTGTGTGTTATTGCGCCGGGTCTCGGCTTCGGGCCTTTGATGGTTTTGGGCACGTATTTTGCTCTCACGGGGACGTATAGCCTGGCAGCGGTGCTGGCATCTCTTGTCCCCGGTTTCCTGGTGAGCAACCTGCTCCTGCTCAATCAATTCCCCGATGTTGAGGCGGATGCCTCTGTATTCAGGCGGCACTACCCCATAACCATAGGACGTGAGAAGAGTTCCTTGATTTACATGGCCTTTGTGCTGGCGGCATATCTGGCGCTGATAATCTCTGTGCTGATAGGGATTTTACCCTATTTGGCGCTGCTGGGCGTAGTGACTCTGCCTTTCGGGTTACTGGTAGTGATGGGGGTACGCAAATACCACGATCAGATAGAGCGCCTGATTCCGGTTATGGCACGTAATGTGCTGCTCACACTTCTCTTCCCCACGCTGATGGCTATCGGCATCATATACGGTTAGAGCTAAGACTGTTCGTCGTCTTTTAGGGGCATCCTTCGCAGAAGGATGCCCCTGCATTTTTATGGATAGGTTGTCGTTCAGCCGAACGCCTCCTGCATGTGGTACAATATCAGGTGCCGAAAGAGGTCTAATATGCGCATTGTTTTCATGGGGACACCTGAGTTCAGCGTACCTGCTCTGGAGTACCTCGTTAAGAGCGAGTATCGGGTGGTCGGGGTCTATACCCAGCCCGACAGGCCGACTGGCCGAGGTCGAACGCTGGAGCATTCCCCGGTGAAGAAGGTGGCGCTGGAACACGGTTTGGAGGTATTTCAGCCGGTCGGACTGCGAGATACTGATGAAGTGCAGCACCTGGCTGCGCTCAAACCCGACCTGATACTAGTGGCTGCCTTCGGTCGAATCCTGCCTCAGAGTATCCTCGACATGCCGCCCTTCGGCTGTCTGAATATCCACCCCTCCCTTTTGCCGAAATACAGGGGCGCTACTCCTATACCTTCTGCCATCCTGGGCGGAGATAAGGAGACGGGTGTCACTATCATGCTCATGGATACCGGATTGGATACCGGGCCTATCGTTTCCCAGATTATAGTCGGGATCGAGCCCCAGGATACCACCGAGTCACTCAGCAACAGGCTCGCTCAGGCCGGCGTGCGTGTGTTGGCTGAGACACTGCCCTTATGGTTCGAACGTTCTTTGAAGACGGAGCCGCAGGACGGGAGTAAGGCTACTTATACTACTCCCATAACCAAGGAGGACGGCGTCATAAACTGGCAGATGACTGCCGAAGAACTATCGCGGCGGGTCCGTGCCTTTTGTCCCTGGCCCGGATGCTATACCTGGTGGCAGGGAAAGCTGTTGAAGATACTGGAGGCAGTTGCTTTGCATAAAAATGGAGAATTGCTTCCGGGGAGAGTGGTAGCTTTAGCCCCGGGTCAGCCTGCAGTTGCCGGCGTCGAAACCGGAGACGGCGTTTTAGGGCTGTTACGCGTTCAGCTAGAAGGAAAACGTGTTTTAACGGCAGCAGAGTTCCTATCGGGACAGAGGACCTTTGTGGGGAGCATTTTAGGCAACAAAGGTTGATGCTAAGCTGCCGGCTTTTTCTCTGAGGCTGGCTGTTTCTTCTCCGAGGCTGGCGCTTTCTTCTCTGATTCGGCAGCAGGTTTTTCCTCAGCCTTGGCTTCTTCTGCCTCCCCTTCCACTGCAACCTCAGCTTCAGCAGCAGGCGCTGCGACTTCTTCCACTACCTCAATGCGGGCGCGGGCGACCTTGGCTACCACTTTTCCCTGGTCGGTTATGATGGCCACACCATCGCCAACGTGGAGGTCTTTAACATGTAGAGCCTGGTCTAGCTGCGCCAGACCAGAGACGTCAGCCTCTATGCTGTGAGGCATATTAGCGGGAAGGCATTCTACTTCGATAGAGCTTAATTCCTGTACCAGTATCCCGGCAAACTCTTTCACGGCGGGGGCCTTGCCCGTGAGCACCAGCGGGACCTCGATCTTTAGCTTCTGGTCCATCCTTACCTGATAGAAGTCGACGTGGAGCAGATCCCCTTTCACTGGGTCTCGCTGTATTTCCCGGACAACAGCCATCTGAGTGTGCTTCGAGCTTCCTATCTTCAAAGAGACAAGGCTGGTTTTGCCTGCCTTAGCCAGAGCTTTTCTAAGTGCAGAGGTCTCGATTTGCAGGGCAGATGATTCTATGCCATGTCCGTAGAAGCTGACAGGCGTGATCCCTTTACGGCGCAGGAATCTTACCTTCTTGCCCAGCAAGTCGCGCTTTTGAGCATCCAGTTCAATGTTGTCCATTTTGACGACTAGTTTAATACTATAACAGGACTCAGGGGGAAAATCAATATTTTCGGGGTTATATTAAAGAGTATAGGCTCGGTATACCGTGTCTCTACTCTCGACATAGATGGCCCCGGATGCTTATAATCTTTAGCAGGATGAAAACCAGCGATTTTGATTACGAGCTGCCTCTGGAGCGCATCGCCCAGACTGCAATTGAGCCACGCGACCGCTCAAGGCTTATGGTGCTCTCCAGGAAAGATGGGAGTATAGAGCATCGCCATTTTTACGAGGTGGGCGATTATCTTCATCCTGGCGATGTATTGGTCTGCAATAACAGCCGCGTAATACCGGCAAGGCTTTTGGGGCGCAAGATGGGTGGCGGGGCTAAGATAGAGCTTCTTTTGTTGAGGAGACTGGAGCGAGGTGTCTGGGAGGCACTGGCCAGGCCGGGGCGAAGGCTCAAGGCGGGGACAATGGTGCGGCTGGGGCAAGATCCAATTATCGAGGCAGAGGTAATTGAAAAGAAAGACGATGGCGCTGTTATTGTAAGTTTCCCCGATGAAGAAGCGCTGGAGAGAGCAGGGGCTGTTCCCTTGCCTCCGTATATTCATGCTCGTCTTGCTAACCCCGGCAGATATCAGACAGTGTATGCCCGTGAAAATGGCAGCGTAGCCGCTCCCACAGCGGGGCTGCATTTCACCCCCGAGCTGATGAACAGCCTTCAGGATAAGGGCATTCGTTTCGTTTTCATCACCCTTCACCTGGGCCTGGACTCTTTCCAGCCGGTGCAGGTGGATGACCCGGCGGAGCATGTGATACATAAAGAGTACGGTGAGGTTACTCCTGAGGTTGCCAGAGAACTCAATCAGGCCAGAGCCGAGGGCAGACGCATCGTCTGCGTCGGCACCAGCACTGTCAGGTTACTGGAATACTCGGCGCAACAAGATGAGGGCTGTGTTAGGGCTTTTACTGGCTGGGTGGATCTCTTTATTCGTCCTGGTCATCGCTTCAACGTGGTAGATGCCCTGGTCACCAACTTCCATCTGCCGCGGTCGACGCTGTTGATGCTGGTGTCTGCCTTCGCAGGCAGAGAGCTTATATTTCAGGCCTACCGTGAAGCCATGAACCTAGGTTACCGCTTTTATAGCTTCGGCGACGCGATGCTAATTATTTGAGGGGAAAGTGTCGACGTTGAAGCAAAAGGATGGATGTGCAGTATCTTGTCACCGAATATGGAGCGGTTAATCTAAAGGGAAAGTCTACGAGAGAGCGAGCCCTGGATATCATCAGCATTGCCCATCCAAAGTTCCGGGATGACCTCCTAAGGGAGGCTGAGAATATACATATCGTCTGAAACAAGATGGCAGACTCTCAGGTCAAGTAAGACGCAGAAGTCGCCCACTTCCTGTCTCACCCCACTTTCAGGATCAGCAGTGTGATGTCATCGAATTGAGGTTGTCCCTGGCTGAACTCCGTCACGTCCTGCTCCACCCTCTTGACGATCTCCTGGGTAGAGAGATTGCGGTTACTATCCACTACTATGGCCAATCCCTCCGTTCCGAATTGCTCATTCTTTTTATTGATAGCCTCAGAGACTGTTGGGTTGCCGACGGCGTAGGCACGTACCAGTGTCCGTGATAGAGCCATGAATAAAGCTGCCGGGAACCCTTTCCCTGAAACATCGGCGATGACAAACCCCCACCGGTCCCGAGAAATGGGGATAAAATCGTAGAAATCGCCCCCCACCTCCAAAGCCGGCAGGGTGAAGGCGGCGATATCGAACCCGCGGATCTGAGGTACAGACTCGGGTAAAAAGCTGCTCTGGATACTCCTGGCTGCCTCCAATTCGAATTTTTTCCGTTCCAGCTCCGCGCGGTATCTCTCCTTTTCGGCCGCGTTCTTCCGTTCCGTAATCAGATTATGGATAATAAAGGCAAAGATACCCGTCCCGGCGGCATTAGCCAGAATCATCAGTACGGCTGCCACTTTCACCGCTTCCACCGCTGAATTGAACGGCCGGGCTATTAAGAGAACAAAACCCGTGAGAAATATTTCCACGCAAGCGGCATACAGCATAACTCCCCAGGTCGGGAGGAAATTGCCTTTTCTCAGGACATAGATCAGGCCGCCGACCAGGCCGGCCAGGACTGTCGTTGCGCCGCTGGGGACCGCCACAAAACCACCGACGAAATAGCGTTGCAGGGCCGCCGATCAGGCCTGCCCCAAGACCTACAATGGGACCACCCACCAGACCGGCGATTATGGCCCCGAGGTCTCTGATGTTAATTATGGCGCCAGATGGGAGCGTCACACCGCCATAAGTCCCGAAAACAGAAAGGGCCCCGAAGAAAGCAATCATGATCAACCGGCTCCTGTAGCCGGGGTGCTTTTCCAGCAAGTCTCCAAAGAACCGGGTCCGGGTCACCAGGTAGGCAAAAATAATGATGATCCCCGCAGTCTTTATCAGGTCAATTAACAAGTTAGTAATCGATGTGCCCATTACAGAATGCCGGCTTTCCGGATGATGGACGTCGGGAATTTGAGCAATAGGGGTGTCAATATAATGACGACCACCAGGTTGCCCAGAAACCATTTACCAAACATATCGGCGACTCCGGGCCAGGGAACAACCCCTCCCAGCGCCAGAGACGCCGAACCCCAGACCGCACCGACCAGGTTATTGAGTAGCCAGCCGAAAACTCTCAAGATTAGCCAATTGTCTCTTTGATAGCCGTGTGATAACAATACCGCTTCCAAATGTTCGTGATCTAAGTCTATAGCAACCAGAGCAATGTGCGGAGGAACATAACTCCATGACTTATCACAGATTCTAATAAAATTATACCGCTTTTAGGAAACTGACCATAAGTATACTTGCCAACCTTCAAATAGCAAGCATTTTCCGCCGATTTCCTAGTTGTTCTAGTCGATGTTTGATGACAAAGGCTGTGAAAGGAGAAGAATCATGGGTTATGAGCCGAGACTCTGTAATTCCCGACTTCGGCACGGTGGGCAAAGTTTCTTCGCCCATGCTCCCAAACAATCTTCTCTGCGCCTACCTCATATCTTTTCGGAGTCGCTTTTAAGATGACTAGACTATAATTTCTGGTTTTCGTCATCATTTGTTTCATATAATCATCGGTAATAATTGTCATAAGGACACTCTCCTATACTCTTTTCATAAACCCGAAAGCAAGTCGAAAATGCAATTCAATTTTATTCGAGAAGGTCGCTAATGTAAATTCGCTAACGCTTTGTATTTCTCTATTATCCCGGAATGAGTGATTGTTTGTGTGGTGAAACAGTTCACCTATCAAAGGCAAATTCAAATTGTTTCTGTTTCTCTCTTTATTCTTTGATAGCTATGATCACAGGAATTATATAATGTCACGTTAGAGGTGTCACACCATAAACCACATTGGCATATTGACCGTGAAATCACGTTTTACCTGGACTTCAAGAAGCTGCGGCGGAGAAATTCGACAGACTTTTTGATGAGGATGTTAGCGAAAACTGTGATGCCAATGTTAGTAACCTGGCTTTGACGATTTCCCTCGCCATATCATCCTGCGGGTAATTGCGCCAGGACTCCACGTCTTGTCAACCCAGGCTTTCTTTGTGGCTTGGCTAATGAAACCAGCAGCCAGATTCAGTATTTTCTGGGGGCCGAACCATGAGGTAATATTGGTGGAAGCCAGGGGTGATATGCCTACTTTGCTAGTCAAGGCCCACCCGGATAGGGCAGAAGGCACTAGGGTAATGAAATTGGGTGCCTGCTCAATAAGCTGCAGACGCAACATATCAGGCCATATTGGTCTTTTCAACCTGTAGTAGTCCTTGCGAAAGGCTATGAAATACCCGATAAACCATGTCGCTATGTACCCGAAATTACTTGCTATCGTATAAAACAGGGCAGTATCCCAGGCTGAAAGATGGAATTTATAGGTTGTAAAGTAAGCTACGGCAGTCCTAAAAATGAAAGCACTGCAACCCCCGAGGAACTGCACTACAACAAGCTTGCCGCTCAAGTATCTTTTTGCTAGTTCTACTGCTTTTAATCGTATCTTCTTCATGTTTTTTGAACCAATTCACAGTGCCTCATAGTTGAATGAATCCTGAAGAATTTCTATATTAGATAATCCTCGCCTAATCAACTTCATTTCTTTTATGTTCCACAATATACCACAGTTCTTAGTATCCCAGCTAACTGATATAGGCTTGAGGACAACATGAAGTATTACTGGACAGTGGTAGGGTCATTTCCTGACTGATTAAACTCATGATGTAAAATGGCACAAGAAGGTTAGCAGGTCACCCTTCGAGGAGAGCATAAACTACTGCAAAGCGCTGAGGAAAATCTATAGTCCATCGTGATATGGACTATTGCCAACTATCGTATAACAGCAAAAAAAGCTCCACATGAACTGAGAAGAAGAGCAATCGCCACTACAAGAAAAGCTAGTATCACTTTGCCACCTCCCCACTATATGCATACAGTATAATTGACTTCATGCAGAGACACAATCTACCATGTTTATATGCTCCATAATAGCAATGCAGCCTTGATAATCACAACATAAATCAAGCATATGCTTATCTATAATCAGACTACTTGTACATTCAAAAGCAGCCACTTATTCTGCAGGAAAGCATTAAGTAAAACAGCGTGGGATAGCCGATACTTCTTGCGGAACCTAATGGAATAAGAAAGGAGGTTGAGATGAAAGTCGATGAAGAAAAGCTAGATGCTCTATGCGGGGGATTCAAGAAAAATGTTATGGCGGGATATCGGACTAAACTGGATTTCAATTATTCGGACGACCCTTCCGATGGAGCCGTATCTCTGCGGTGTCCCGATAAGGAAGGCTATGTAGGGCTGCTGTTACTTAGCGACCCGCAGGATTATCCCCTAGTCTTTGGACCTAGAAAGCATTTCGAAGACTGAACCTTTGTGCTACGGCATTTCGTCCATCATGCTGTGGTGTGTGGCAGGCATGAAGCATGATAGGTTGTTGGATCAGTTGAGGGTGTTGAAATTCAAAAGATGTTGTTTTCTAACTACTATGCGGAACCTTTTCACCGTCTATGTAAAGGTCAAAGGCAACAAGATTATTGCGAAGAAAAGCAGGGTGCCCTTCGATTTCGAGATCGATGTCTGGCCCAGCCATTCTACTGCCCCATGTTTTGGTCACAGGCCCATCCACAATCAATTCTCCCTCAAATGTAAAGGGGTTCC
Source organism: Dehalococcoidia bacterium (assembly GCA_034409195.1). Lineage (GTDB taxonomy): Bacteria > Chloroflexota > Dehalococcoidia > SZUA-161 > SZUA-161 > JACWAE01. The sequence goes on along the minus strand of DAOUMT010000071.1, from coordinate 2,079 downwards.
AACGTGCTACTACAGTGTGACGTATGCCGCCTATATTAGGTCTCCATACTCTATGAGGCATCCTGTTACCCCCGGCTACTATATAAAACGAACAGCGAGCGAAAAGGTTACGAAAACGTTCTAGCGTTTGCGGCCCGGATTAAAATTACTCTAACCATAGAGACGGATTTAGACTTATAAAAGTTCCCTCTCATGCTTTTTTGTCGATGCTATCCTCCAGAGCCAAGTGAGAGGCTTTATTCGGGGAAATAGCATTTTAGAATGAAGCACTACAGGGCAGCGAGGTGATTATTTAAGGTGCTCTACTTATTACCAGACTGCGAGTGCATTGACACCTGGGGGAACAGATGTATATAATCATCGAGCCGAATGACTCATCCAGTTTTGTCGACATGTACTTTATCTTCTCAGATTACCCCGGGATGGTTTCAGAAAGAGAAAATACTCAAGAGGCCTTCTTATGAAAAAAGATCCGTACCGTCGTATTGTCCGGATATATGACCTGGTGGCAGAGCCTCCGGCAGGCATATTGCGAAGAATCGGTTTGAGACTATATCCTCCCCGAGAGAATATCTACATTCTCGATGCGGGGTGTGGAACAGGGACACAACTAAAATTATTAAGCAGATCCGGCTGCAAATTGTACGGGGTCGATGCCTCACCTGTTATGCTGGATGCTGCGCGCCGGAAACTGGATGGCATCGCTGAGTTATCGCTGCAGGACATCTCACACATGAATTTTCCCGACCGGATGTTTGACCTTATTACCCTGGTATTAGTGGTGCATGAAGTGCCTGCCTTATTACGACCGGCGATCCTGAATGAGTGTAAGCGCGTGCTGAAAGATGATGGGCGTATCCTATTAATAGATTACCATTTCGGGCCTTACTCGTTTCTTCCGGGCAACCTACTAAGAATTCTGAGAAGGCTTGTGGAAATGGGCGTCGGACGGGAACACTATGCGAACTACCGTGACTATCAGAAACGAGAAGGGCTGGCGCCCCTGCTCGCAGAGGCGAAGTTGTCGATAGACAAACAAATTGTCGCTTTAGGCGGGGTGGCGGCAGTGAATTTGCTTCAGACGTGATAGTTTTCGGGGACAGGAAGAAGCCAAGTTTTACCAAAATTAGTCTCATTTGCCCCGTGCCTGGCGAGTTCCCTTCGGTACATAATCGAAAAACCTCTCAATGGTATCACCCGATTCCCATTCTGCTCGAATCATCGTACGTTTCTCTGCTCTACGCAGCTCGGACAGAACCATACGATTGAGATCTCGCGCGCTTTCTCCTTCAAATTCTGCCTCGACTTCGAATCCTTGGTCTGTTTGTCTGATAGTTCCTTTATCAGCGATGATCTGTTCAAGGGCTCGTTTGATTGCCGACAGGTTATCGCTGCTCACATTCGCCCATAATCTGAACTTCCTCTGAGCCATTTGTGACCTCCAGTGAAAACAGGCCAGTAATCCCGGCCGCTTCGCCCGGAACCGAACCTTGTCCCAATTATACAACACAGAGATGTGTCCCGAAACCTGACAATCTCCTCTGAGGAACCATTTTATGAGAGCACTGAGCCACTCCTAAAATAAGTGGAAACACCTGCACAAAGCAGGTGGAGTTCCCGTTGTATCATTAAAGCGCTGATGATAGCCTAAAATAAAATGATTACTCATTTTATTTACGTATAATGAGAAGCCGAGGCCAACGAGATGCCTAAAGTAAACGAAACCTACCTCGAAGCTCGCCGTGAGCATATCCTGGATGCCGCCGTAGTGTGTTTTGCCCAGAAAGGTTTCACAGAGACTACGATTGAGGATATTTGCCGCGAGGCGCGGCTGAGCATCGGCGCCATCTACCGCTATTTCTCCTGCAAAGAGGACATCATCGAGGCGAGCGTCCGGAGATATCGGGAGGATAGAGCCAGACGCCTGGCTGCTGCCGGCGAAAAGGGGAACGTCCGTCAGAGTCTGGCCGAACTCATCGATGCTCAAGCATGGCGGTGGCTTGCCTCGGAGCCAGACAATAACATGAAAGTGATGCTGCACTGCTTCGCTGATTCACTTCACAATCCGCAGGTAAAAGC
>DAOUMT010000070.1:0-13831 GCA_034409195.1 Dehalococcoidia bacterium | reverse complement strand
ACCTCGATCCATATATTCAGAGGGACAACTATAGCCTGACCGATTTCTACCCGGGATTACTCGAATACCTCAGATATCAAGGCTCGCTCTTCGGCTTACCCAGGGATAATGACACAAAGGTTATTTTCTATAACAAAACGCTTTTCGATGAAGCAGGACTGCCCTACCCTACTTCGGGCTGGACCTGGGAGGACCTGAGGCAGGCAGCGATCAAGCTGACCAAGAGCGAAGACGGTAACATAACGCAGTATGGTTTCGCCTACGAGCCGGACGACTGGTGGCTTCTCTGGGTGCATCAAAACGGAGGCGAAATCTACGACAACTACTCCAATCCTACAAAGACACTCATGAACTCCCCAGAAGCCATTGAAGCTGTCCAATGGCTGGCTGACCTCACTAATATTGATAAGGTAACTCCACCTTATGACGTTCAAAGGACTTCCCTCAACATCGGACAGCTCTTTCAAGATGGGAAGTTGGCCATGGCTTTCGGGAATCATGCGTTAGTGCCCGCTTTTGCCAAGATATCCGGCCTTAAATGGGACGTGGTGGGACTGCCCCAGAATAAAATTCGTGTCAATACAGCAGGAGGCTCCGGATACGTGATTTCGAGCACATCGAAACATAAGGAAGCTGCCTGGACCTTCCTGAAATGGCTGGAGGGGCCCAAAGGTCAGGCTGTTTTCGCCGAGACCGGCGTTATGGTACCCGCCAGGCGCTCAGTGGGACAGGCAGATGTCTTTCTCAAACAGCAACCGCCACACAACGCAGCAGTATTCCTGGAAGAAACAGAGCTCGGACGCCCAAATCCCATGTTTAAAGGTGTCCAGCAAGCCACCGGCCTTTTCAATGAAGCCTTTGTGCCGGTGTGGAAAGGACAGATGACGGCTAAGGATGCTATTGACGAAGTCGTACCCCGTGTGGATAATCTGCTGAGCGAACTTAGCCAGTAGAGGCGGTGACCATGCCGCGGTGGCGCAATCTCAGGATCGGTCCTCGAATCTTTTTGGGCTTCAGCCTGATTGCCTTTCTAACGCTGCTGGTTGCCGGCATTTCCATTGCCTACCTGCGCGGCGTGGGGCAGAATTTATCCACGGTTGCAGAGCAAGACCGGATACTACAGACCAGCGCATTAGAATTACGTCTCGCCGTAGAGCAGGAGAGCGGCAATACACGCGGTTATCTTTTATCCGGGGATCGAGGGTTCTTAGATGCCCTGGCTGAGGCAAGCTCACGGTATCTGGCAACTACAACCAAACTGGAAAATCTGGCCCTATCAGACGAAGAAATGCAATTGCTCAAAGAAGTGGATGCATTGCACTCAAGTCTCCTCAACATAGGGCAGGAGCAGTTCACTCTTCATGATCAGGGCTTTCCAGCAGCGGCTGTGTACCTCTGGCAAACTGAAGGTTATGAAGTATCCAGCGCCCTCGACTCAAAACTGGCTGATTTAATTAGCCTGCGTGAAAATGCCATCTTCGAGCATACTGACCAGGCAAGGCAGCGACAGAACCAGGCTCTTTTCATAGCGCTGGGCCTGGTCGGGATGGCGTGGATAGCAGGAATTGGCGGCTGGGTGCTGACCAGTCGCAGCATCACCAAGCCCATTTATGGCCTGGTTTCCGCAACAAAGGCCATGGGAAAAGGCGAATTGAGCGTCAGGGTTCCAATACAGTCCGGAGATGAGCTTGGGCTGCTGGGCGATGCTTTGAACAAAATGGCTAAAGACCTCGATGAATCCCAGAAGACCACGCAGCACCTGTATTTACAAGAACGACGCAGGGCTGACCAGATGAGAGTCATTAACGAGATGGGACAGCAGATAAGTTCCCTTCTCAGCCTCGACCAGCTTCTTCCGTATGTTGCCAGCCTGATTCAAAGAACTTTCAGCTATTACAATGTTAACATTTTAATTCTTGATTCCGACTCGGAATATCTTGTCCTCAAAGCTGGTGCCGGTGGATTTGAAGGTGAGCCTCCTTTAGGGGAAAAGGTTAAAATCGGAGAGCAGGGAATCGTCTCATGGGTTGCTCAAAAGGGCGAGCCGCTTCTGGCACGTGATGTTGCCGTAGAGCCAAGATACATCTACATAGAGGCACTGAAAAAGACGAGGGCAGAGCTGGCAGTACCAATTAAAATAAAGGATATGGTTGTCGGGGTACTGGATATCGAGAGTGCTGAGAGCAACACCCTGGACGAAACCGATGTGTTCATTGCTCAAACCCTGGCGAATCAACTCGCCGTTGCCATAGATAATGCACGTCTCTACGAACGTGCTCAAGAGCTGGCAACTGTGCATGAACGCCAGCGCCTGGCGCGTGACCTGCACGATGCTGTAACTCAGACACTCTTTTCGGCCAGCCTCATCGCGGACGTACTGCCCCGCCTGTGGCAAAAGGATGCCGCCGAAGGACAGCGCCGTCTCGAGGAAATACGCCTGTTGACCCGTGGTGCTCTTGCCGAGATGCGGATGCTACTGCTGGAACTTCGGCCGGCTGCTTTGACTGAGGTAGGGCTGGTTGAGCTCCTGCGTCAGTTGACCGAGGCTACCACAGGTCGCGCCAGGCTTCCCATCTCCCTGGCTCTGGAAGGACAATGCGACGTCCCCGCAGATGTGCAGATTGCATTCTACCGAGTAGCTCAAGAAGCTGTAAACAATATCGTAAAGCATTCCAGTGCCACAAAGGCGACAGTGAATTTGACCTGTCAGGCTGGAACGGCAAAGTTGACCATCTCTGACGATGGGGTGGGTTTTAATCCTGAGAATATATCCCCGGAACACCTTGGTCTGCGTATTATGCGTGAGCGGGCAGAAGCCATTGGTGCCAGCCTTAAGATAGAAAGCCAACCTGGGCATGGTACCCAAGTGGTCGTCGTTTGGCCAGACTCACAACGAAAGGAGCCACTATGACCGAACTAAAACCCATACGCCTGATCATTGTTGATGACCACGCTGTGGTGCGCAGCGGGTTATCTGCTTTTCTCCTGGCTTTCGACGACTTGAAACTGGTTGGGGAGGCGGCAGGCGGCGAGGAAGCTGTACGCTTGTGCGTCAAAGTCCAACCGGATGTGGTACTGATGGACCTGGTCATGCCAGGCATGGACGGCGTAGCAGCTACCCAAGCCATACGGGAACGTTGCCCCAAAACCCAGGTTATCGCGCTGACCAGTTTCGGAGAACAGGACCGGGTACAGTCCGTCCTTAAAGCCGGAGCTATAGGCTACCTGCTGAAAAATGTCTCTGCCGATGAACTGGTGGCTGCCATACGTGGTGCTGTCGCCGGGCAGCCTACCCTGTCCAGCGAGGCCGCCCGCGCTCTCATCCAGGCAACCACATCTCCTAAAGAGCCAAGCTACGACCTGACCGAGCGCGAGCGGGAGGTGCTGGCTCTGATGGTGAAAGGTCTGAGCAATCCAGAGATTGCCGAGAAGCTGGTAGTCAGCCAATCTACCGTCAAATTCCATGTCAGCAGCATCCTCTCTAAGCTAGGTGTTTCCACCCGTACCGAAGCAGTAGCTCTGGCTCTGCAACACCACCTGGTCACCTGACCAGGTGGAAACTAGCCAACCGTGCAGGCGTCAATCCCCCCGGATGACGGGCGCATCTGAGGGGATTTTGTTTTATTCTGTCTGCGAGATAGAAAAAAGAGGAGGGCAGTAAAGATGGCAAGACTGTTTAAAGCTTTATTCCCGGCTGTAATATGAGGGGCTGTCATCTACGCCGTAGGCGTAGCAGTGAATGCCTGGGCGGTGGAGTTCGACATGTGGATAGCAGTTGCAGCAGCTTTTGGGATACCCGCTATAGGGTTGTTAGTGACTCTCCTGGCACCGCCGAAAACCAGGCAGGTGAAAGCCCGATAATGCAGAGCGGAACAACCGGAAAGTCAAGGAGGGAGGTGCGGCAGATGGTTAGCAGAAATGAGACAAATAGCTCTGACACATGGCCAGTACTCATTGGCCTGGCAACTCCTATTCTAGTGTTGCTGTTAATCGTGGTGGCTGTTCCTGCCGGTATCTGGCAGTACCTGGAATCCACGAGAAAAGGGACCAGGTTTATCTTGAGATTGAACAAACAGGGAGAAGTTGTAAATTCGTTGCCGAGGTAACATGTTATGGATATCCATGGAGTTCTGTCGCAGACAATGGCCAACTTCTTCACTTCATATGAGTGTCTAGCCCTGTTTCTCTTTTTCTTCGCCACAGAAGCTGGAGTCCCGCTACTGGTACCGGGACCGGTAGTTATTTTCTATGCTGCGCTTCTTGCCGGGCAGGGCCAGGGTAACGCCTTCCTCATCCTCTTATCCGCAATTGCCGGTGCGGTGTTGGGTTCGTTCTTTCTTTATACAGTGGCTGCTAAGGGTGGACACCCTCTGCTCCTTAAGTACGGAAAATACATCAGATTGCAGCCAGAAAATGTTAATCGGGTAGAGAGCTGGTTTAAGAGAAAGGGCGGCATGTCAATTTTCCTCGGTCGTATGATTCCTGGGATACGACTTCAAACTGCTATTGCGGCAGGGCTGTTTCGAGTACCGCGCAGCCTCTTCCTTTCGTCAACAGTCTTGTCAGCGTCGATATGGATGGTTACGTTTTTCAGCATGGGTTTCATCCTTAAAAATAGAGGCGAGTGGCTGATCGATTGCTTAACAAATCCGCTTCTCATGGTTGCCATTGTGTTGCCGCTTCTGGTCATCGGAGCTACGCTTGTGATATTGAGAAAAAAGGCCATCACAGGCAAGCTTAAGCAATCTGCCCGAGTCGCCGTTTGAAATGGGGACATTGAGAAAAAAGGAGGTAAACAATGAAAAAGCCGCAATTTTGTAATGCCCATGTTGTAATTTGCGAGAATTGTGAACACTGGGAGCCCATCCCCTTTCACCACAGAGGGGGAGAGTGCATACCTAAATCGACTGTGCCCCTGGTTACGTTATCTATCCCAGATCTTGTGAGCGAACCTGGTAAGGTACTCGTGAATTCATAACTCGCAAAACGATGCAAATATGATTTCTGAGAGAATAACCTGCTCACATGACCAGGACAAAGACTGGCCTAATGTCCAGGCTGCAAACTCCCCTGATGACTGGCGTTTTCAGGGGGTCTCCGTTCTATACTGGGCTTAATAATTGATGAAAGCTGCGAATAGGTTGAGGAGTAGAGAGGCGAAGAAAAATGCGTATCTTGTTAGCTGATAACAGACAAGAGGTGCGGTCAGCGCTAAGACTGCGTTTAGAGGAAGAGCCCGACTTTGTTATAGTGGGCGAGGTTACTAAAGCCGGAGAAATCCATGAGCAAGCCATGGTCACCTGCGCCGACGTGGTTCTGATTGATTGCGAGCTGATTGGTTCTAAGGCGAGGGAAATAGTGCCGGCACTGCACCATCTTTGCCCACAAATGCTGATTATTGCCCTTTGTAGCCGCCCGGAGTTGAAGCAGGCAGCTCTTGACGCCGGAGCCGATGCGTTTATCAGCAAGTGGGACTCACCAGAAAGTCTGCTAACTACCATTAAGGACTGTTACTCTCAGCAAAAGAAGCATCTGGAGTAAAAATCGTCATAATCTGCATCTTCTGCAGGTTGGAAGCTCCTTCCCACGCCCAGCAATATCCTCCACAAACCGTATCTTCTTATCCACGCAGCGCAATTTTAAGTCCCGGCAGCAACACCTGGTCACCTGGTCAGGACGAAGACTGGTCGACAGTTTAGTAAGTAATCCCCCCGGATGACTGGCGCATTCGAAGGCGTTTGCCCTTACTATAGGCACATCAATTGAGCACTAATCGAAGGGAGGCAATCATGAAGTGGAATCTGAGCACAGGGTCAATGGCGCGTTGGGCTGCCAGCCATCCCAAGCTCACCATAGGCGCTTGGGTCTTGATGCTGGTGGCGGCATTTGCGTTGGTGAGCACGCTGCTAGGCAGCGCCCTTACCACGGACAACAATGTGATGAACAACCCCGAATCCAAACAGGCAGACACCATTCTCAGCGACCGTCTGGGAGCGTCGGACAGCTCCGAGGAGATAGTCATCGTACGTTCGTCCACTTATACAGTGGATGATCCCCAGTTTCAAAGTAAAGTGGATACTTTGTTCGGCGACCTCACAGGTCTTGGCAGTGATGTTGTTCTGGGCGGGATAAACTACTATATGACTGGCGAACAAGACCTCGTCTCCGCAGACCGTCACGCCACTATTATTCTGCTGCAAATGCCCCCGGATGCCGATAAGGTCGTTAATAAGGTTCACCAGGTGGTTGACAATGCAAATCAAGGAGGTACCTTCGAGGTATTGGTCACCGGGGATGCCTCTTTTTCGGCAGATGCCACCAGTTTAGCAGAAGGAACAATGAAAACGGGTGAGGTCATCGGCATTTCAGTAGCTCTCGTCGTACTTGCCCTTGTTTTCGGAGCCATAGCCGCTGCGCTGCTTCCCGTCGCAGTGGGCATAGTAGCAGTTGTGGGAGCCCTGGGACTAACCGCACTGGTCGGTCAAGCGATGGATCTTTCCTTCACCGTCACCAACATAATCACCATGATGGGACTGGCTGTCGGCATCGACTACTCCTTGTTTATTCTCTCTCGCTACAGGGAGGAGCGCGAGCACGGCCTAGATAAGATCGATGCGATCGCGACTGCCGGGTCCACCGCCAGCCGTGCGGTCTTGTTCAGCGGGATGATGGTTGTGCTGGCCCTCGTCGGAATGGTGATATTCCCGCTCACCATTTTCCAGACCATGGGAATCGGCGCAATACTCGTCGTCGGCGTTGCCCTGCTGGCTTCCCTTACACTGCTGCCGGCTATAATGGGTCTACTGGGCGACAAGGTGAATGCCATACGTATACCGTTCATACAGCGTCGTGCGTCCCAGAAAAATTCGGCAGCTACAGGAGGCTTCTGGGCGGGGGTGACTCGTATTGTCACTCGCAGACCTGCTATAAGTCTGGCAGTTGCGGTAGCGGTGCTGGCGATGGCTGCAATTCCATACTTCGGCGCTCACATAGGCATGTCTGGTATCAGCGGTCTGCCAGACGATATGAGGGCAAAGCAAGGCTTCGTTGCACTGCAAGAACAATTCGGATTCGGGACAGATTCTCCGGCAGTGATAGTTATCGATGGTAAAACAGATTCGGCATCGGTGCAGGCAGGCATCGCCCGTCTGCAGGCAGCTATAGAATCCGATAACACATTTGTATCGTCAACCCTGCAAGTACATGAGCAGGCAAACCTGTCGGTAATATCGGCGAGGTTGGCAGGAGACCCATTAGCCAAGGATGCGATGGATGCTGTAGCCCGGCTTCGCTCGCAATACGTCCCGGAAGCCTTCGCGGGTGTACCGGCAAAAGTTCTGGTTACCGGTGATACAGCCGGTATTCTGGATTTCAATAGTACCACCGCAACCTATACACCAATTGTATTCGGCTTCGTCCTGGCGCTGAGCTTCATACTGCTGGCAATAGCCTTCCGCTCAATCGTGGTGCCGGCCATGTCCATAATGATGAATCTGCTTTCGGTCGGAGCTGCCTACGGCCTAATAGTCCTGGTCTTTCAGAAAGGAATAGGCGCTGGGCTCTTCGGGTTCCATCAGGTAGATGTGATTGAAAGCTGGCTTCCCTTGTTCCTGTTCGCCATCCTGTTCGGGCTATCCATGGACTATCAGGTGTTCCTGCTGAGCCGCATCAGGGAGCGGTTCAATCGCACCGGCAATAGTACCGAGGCTGTATCCTTCGGACTCAGCTCCACAGGGCGGCTGATTACCGGTGCTGCGCTGATTATGGTCGCTGTATTCGGTGGGTTTGCCCTCGGCGACATGACCATGTTCCAACAGATGGGCTTTGGTCTGGCAGTGGCAGTCTTGATGGACGCTACAATTGTACGCTCAGTCCTGGTTCCATCAGTCATGTGGTTGCTCGGCAAGAGGAGCTGGTACATGCCAAAGTGGCTGGCATTCTTACCGAATGTGGCCATCGGTGAGCATGTGCGGGAACAAACATTAACAAACAGAGGCATTGGAGCACTCAAACCTGTCGAAGAACTTGTTGCCGTACCGGACCCCGTCAGAGTGGAAATACGCACACGTAACACGGACGGTGTAATGGATTTGAAGAATATTACTTAACACGCCATTTTGGAAATAATAAAGTCAGGGCGTCAATCTGGAGATTGACGCCCTGACTTTTTAACGAGAGATTAGCAAAACTAGACATCCACTTGATTAATCAGTATAATTCCGAGTTTGGGAGAGGTGTCCGAGTGGTTTATGGTACCGCTCTCGAAAAGCGGTGTTGTCGTGAGGCAACCGTGGGTTCGAATCCCACCCTCTCCGTTTACCCTGAGCAAATGAAATGAGTCGAAGGGCAAAATCTTGTGCGTGAGGAACACCAAGACGGAAGCCAGCTATGAACAGCTATATCTCAATGCTCCGCGGCATCAATGTCAGCGGGCAAAAGAAGATAAAAATGGAAGAGCTGAAAAAGCTGTATAAATCGTTAGGTTTTTTCGATGTGCAAACCTACATACAGAGCGGGAATGTCATATTCAAATCACCGGAGAAAGACGTCTCTAAACTTGCCAGCCGAATTAGGCAGGGAATAAAACAAATTTCCGGATTCGACGTTAGTGTCATTATCAGAACAAAGGACGAATTAGAGGAATTGATTAAAAACAACCCGTTTACCCAAAAAGATGCGAGTAAACTTCATGTTACGTTTCTCTCCGCCGTACCAACCAGCGTACCGGTAGATGAGATAAGTAAAGTAAAAGATAAGGCGGAAGAATTTTTTATTGGCGACCGGGCGGTCTATCTTTTTTGCCCCAACGGGTACGGAAGAAGCAAACTGTCGAACACATTGTTCGAGAAAAAACTGAAATTATCCGCGACAACCAGAAACTGGGAAACTGTAAAGGCATTATTTAATATGGCAAAGTAAAAAATCTGAAAAATAATTTTGGAAAATTTGCCAGCAAGATGGCAAAGCTATGGAGAGGTGCTGGAGTGGTCTAACAGGCACGCCTGGAGAGCGTGTGGTCAGGTAACTGGCCCGTGGGTTCGAATCCCACCCTCTCCGCCATCTCATTCGCCAGTAAACTGAAAGAGGGTTAGAAAATGCCAGCATTCGCAGTCATCGGTGGACAATGGGGAGACGAAGGCAAGGGAAAAGTGGTAGACATGCTCGCTGAGAAGGCTAAGTTCGTGGTGAGGTTCTCCGGCGGGAACAATGCCGGTCATACCGTCATCAATCAACTGGGCGAGTTCAGAATGCACCTTATTCCCTCTGGCATCTTCTATCCCGGAGTGACCTGCCTTATCGCCAACGGCGTGGTCATAGACCCTGAGGCCCTGCTGGGAGAAATCGAAACGCTTAAAAAGGCCGGCATCAGCGTGAACAACCTGTTTATCAGCGACCGCGCTCACGTTGTTATGCCTTATCATTTTCTCCTCGATGGTCTGGAGGAGAAGTCACGCGGCAAGGGAGCTATAGGAACCACCCTCAAAGGCATCGGCCCTGCATTCGTGGACAAGATAGCCCGCATGGGGATACGCATCTGCGACCTGCTGGATAAAGAGAATTTCCGGAAGCGGCTCAGTACTGTGCTGGAATATAAGAACAACTTACTGGTCAAGCTGTACGGTGCTGAACCACTCTCGCTGGACGAGGTCTATAAGAAATACTGCAAATATGCAAAACAGCTGGCTCCTTTCGTCCGGGAGACCGATGTGATAATAAGAGAGGCGTTAAAAAAAGGCGAGATGGTGTTACTTGAAGGGGCGCAGGGGAGTATGCTCGACCTGGACTTCGGCACCTATCCCTACGTCACTTCGACAGCGATGGGCGCAGCCTCTATGTCTATGGGGTTGGGAATAGGTTCAAAGAAAATCGATGGTGTTATCGCAGTATTCAAGGCTTACACCACCAGGGTAGGAGGCGGGGCTTTCCCCACAGAGCTTAAAGATGAATGCGGGCATCTGATCAGGGAACGAGCCCACGAATACGGCACTACAACGGGACGACCCCGCAGATGTGGCTGGTTTGACGGCGTTGCCGGTCGTTTCAGCTCCGAGATTAACGGCCTGACCTCAGCCGCCATCACCCGTTTCGATATTCTCGACACATTCCCCACTATCAAGGTATGCACCGCATATAAGATTGGCAACACTACCTATCACCGCCCTCCGGCAAGTCAGGCGCTTTTTGAAAAGTGCCAGCCGGTCTACGAGGAGCTGCCGGGCTGGCAGACGCCGACCAGCGATATCCGCAGCTTCAAGAAGCTGTCACCCCAGGCCAAAGCCTACGTGAAAAGAATTGAGGAACTGCTCGGCTGTCCGGTCAGCCTTGTCTCCGTCGGGCCGGCACGAGAGCAGACCATCATGGTTAGACCTTTCCCGTGACAGCAGCAAGCATCAGCCCATCCTTACTACCGTCAAGAGGGCACTAGCGATATGCGAAACTCCATTGAAGCTATTTCGTAGCCAGATTCCATATCATCTGGTATTTTCCCAAAATCGTTCACCCCAAACTGTATCCTGATCAGCGCTACTTTCTGAGGGAGTCTCAAAATAAGGTAGAGCAAAAGGGAAAAGATAGTACTAGATATACAACTAGCTAGTAAGAAGGGGGTCTTGACAAATGTGATACAGTGTGACAACATAAGAATAGTTAAAGGGCGTTTATTGCAGTCTATTGTAATGTATTGTAGTGGAATCGGGGGGTACTTGATACTCCCCGATTCATTTTATAGCTAAGATTTCTTTTACAACTGCTGCTTCTCTATTTAGTTTTATAATCCACATCTTGTATCCAGGTCGAGTTGGGTTATCTATTTCTTCTGTCACTGCAATGCCTGATTCTCTGGCGGTTTCAAGATAAGAATACCTATCATCCTTTGTCTGCCCTCCCAAACGGTATGAGGGCATAATTGTATTCTGGAAATAGTTTAGGCTAACAAAAGAAAGGGTTGATTCCATGCTGTAAAGCAATTTTACCAGCTTTAGCCACCTGGAGATTTCCTTTGGCGACAGGGCAGGTAAAGACGGCTGTAGCGCTTCCCGCGTGCGACGGGTCAACTTTATATCTAGGTATTTTTCTATCGGGAATACGGTTGCAAGACTTGCGAGGTCTGGAGATAAGCCAAGAGCAACGGCACAAATGCGTACATCCTTTTCGTTCTGAACTGCCCTACGGACAACATCGCAGTAGCTGGAATCACCAGCACCAAGAAGAATTATATCGAAGTCTTTCCCTGTGTATATCAATTCCATTATTGTGGCAATGATTGCAGGGTCGGCTTGGTCCTTTATACTCCTAGAACGCAAGACATTTTCCGGATAGAACAAAACCCTATTTTGAATTGCTCTAGCCTCTTCTCGTCGGAGAGTAAAATCACCAAAGAATCTTGCTTGTTTCAGATCACCAATCTCTTTCGCGACCTTTGTAAAGGCATCCATCACTTGGTCTACTGTAACTGTCTCGACATAATTCTCTGATAAGCCTCTTCTAATATTCTCCCAATCAATCAAGACTACGATTCTTTTCATTGTGCTACCCTCTATCCCTATTCTCATTATTCGTATGTGAGATTATAGCAAGGCTTAGCGGTTAAAGCAAGGATTTCTAAGATGAATTATTTTGGCATGCGAAGAAGGAAGACACCAACTGAGATTAACTACGAATGACCAAAGGCCACGCTTGAAGTATAAATAACGATCTATCGAACTAAGATAATGCTCTTGTCTGGGCACAAATGCGATTTGGCAAACGTCGTTTGTTCGTGTTATAATTCGTATTTGGTTGTCCACATAATCAAGGAGGGAGATTAAAGGATGGCGACGACAGAGAAGCCAGAAGTAACCTTTGGCAAGATCACCGAAGAAGCCCTGGCAGCAATGAGGGCCAAATTCGGTGTGCCCTATTACATGATCCGGCAGAACGAAGCAGCTTCAAAGGATTCCATAAGGCAGTTCTGCAACGGCATAGGCGATGACAACCCCCTGTATCGCAATCCCGAATACGCCACCAGAACCAGGTGGGGGCACATACTTGCGCCGCCAACTTTCCTCTACGCCGTGGCCTGTCCCCAGGGGATGGAAGGGCTGCCCGGTGTACACGCCTTTTACTGCGGCTGTAACTGGGAGTGGTTCAAGCCCATACACATCAACGACGAGCTAACCTGCGTCGACTACCCTATCGACCTGATAGAGAAGCACGGCAAGATGGGAGGACGTCAGTTCCTGCAAATAGGCAAAACGGTATACTATAACCAGAGAGGCGAGGTCGTAGGTACCCAGAAACGGGAGACCATGCGCGTTGAGAGGCAGCAGGCCAAGGAGCGAGGCAAGTACGCCGGAGTGACGAAATACGTATATACGCAGGATGAATTGCGGAAAATAGATAAGTCATATGAGGATGAGGAGGTCAGGGGAGCGAATCCCCGCTTCTGGGAAGATGTCAACGTCGGCGATCCGGTGAGGCCTGTCACCAAGGGGCCGCTGGGACAGACCGACATGGTGGAGTTCTGGGTCGGCATCGGCGGCGGCCAGGGTGCGCACCGCATACGCCGCACGTACATGAAGCGGCATCCCAAGTGGGGTATCAAGGACCCCAAAACAGGCATACTCGAGCCTATGGCGGATGTTCACTATGAATCGGACAAGTCAGATGCCATAGGCGTGCCCGTGGCTTACGACCTGGGCATGCAGAGATTCTGCTGGGCAGGACACGTCATAACCAACTGGATGGGCGACGAAGGCTTCCTGAAAAAGTTGAGCGCTCGCTGTATCCTGTTCAATGTGTTCGGAGACACACAGTTTGTCGGCGGCACCATCGCCAGGAAGTGGACGGAAGGCGACGAGTACCTGGTAGAGATTGCGATAAAAACCGTCAACCAGAGGGGCGAAGAGACTATGCCCGGCAAGGCTGTGGTATCGCTGCCCTCGAAGGTAAGATGGATTTAGACTAAAAATGTAGGGGCGCATGGCCATGCGCCCTCAACTTTAAGAAAGAATCCTCTAGCAGCGCCCGCCTGCGGCGGGCGCTGCTACTTTGTCCCATAGAATGTCGTTAAACTCGAACACCGGGCCGTCTTTGCAAACCAGCTTGCGTCCCTTTTGGGTTTCGATGGAGCAGCCCAGGCAGGCACCGACCCCACAGCCCAGCACCGTCTCCAGAAGCACCTGGGTCGGTTTATTCCTCAATTTCTTGCCCATCTTCGCTATAGCCCGATACATGGGCAGCGGTCCGCAGACGAATAGCTGATCAGCCTGAGCTATGAATTGAGGCAACACATCGGTCACCATACCCTTCTGCCCCAGCGAGCCATCTTCAGTGGTGATAACAGGCTTAATTCCCTGAGGCAGCAGGCGTTCGGGGTAAATCTTGGCTGCGTTTTTCTCTCCTATCACAAGCCTGACCTTGAGGCCCTCGTCGATAGCGTGCTCAGCGAGCGCTACCAGCGGCGCAATTCCTACGCCTCCGGCAATCAGAAGCAAGTTACTTGACGAAGGATAAATCTCGAAACCCTTGCCCAAGGGCCCGAACAGGTCTACACGTTCCCCTGCTTTGCGCTGCGAAAGCCATGCCGTGCCCCGCCCCACAATCGTATAGAGCAGAGAAATACCATCCCTGGATACGCGGTGGATGCCCAGAGGCCGCCGCAGCGGCATGTCAAACCCCTCGCCACAGCGCACCATGACATATTGCCCTGGCTGAGCCAGCCCCGCTATCTCAGGAGCCCTGGCCTGCAAAAGATAGATGCTGGGCAATACCTCGGTATTGGAGATGATAGCGGCATTGACTAGCTTCATATTCACGCCTGTAGCGTAGCCCCCCCCCTGGCGACGGATTT
>DAOUMT010000069.1:0-6095 GCA_034409195.1 Dehalococcoidia bacterium | reverse complement strand
GTTCGTGCCGGCTCCCACACCGCTCACTATCATTTTTATGTCGCTCAGTGTAATTTTGGGGAGCAGTTGCTAACATTTTTACTAACTTACTTTTCACCACCATGTAATACCAAAAATGACCTGGCGTTGCAAATCAAAGCCAAATCCCATATTTTGAAGTATTATTATCTACCCACTTCCACGCTCAGTGGTAAGCCTCTTGTATCTTTTAATCAGGGTGTCGCCTTATACGTTTCGCCCCTCAATAAATCTTTACGATGAAGTTTAGCGTAATCTCTCTCCATTCATCAGTCAAAGAATCATAAGTAATCTCCCCGCGACATTTTCCTCTTGACAGTGTAAGAACTTATGTTCTATAATGACCCATAACATCGGGACTGAATGTACACATCTCCCGACCAAATTCAAGAGCAGCAAACAGCATCTAATGGGCCTCACGATTGTGGGCTGATGGCTTTAAGCCGATTGCTGGTTGCACCAGGCTCTTGGCATTCCCTGGAAAATTGAATATGTGGGGGTTCGTTTGTGGGATTTAGTTTTAGGGAATTTGCCCCTGAACATAGGGACATTTTTTACCTGGACAGTCCCCGCTGCGTTCAGCCGAAGCTGATCACGGCCCGCGAAATTCCGGCGCCCGGCGACCCGAAAATTGAATAATTTTTAGAACTTCAAATCCAGGGCCGTACTATGCTCAGTGAGGGCCGATACCCGCGGTGACCCAGTTCACCATCCACCTCATCGAGTCCCAGTACCCCTGGCTCATGGGATGACCTGATAGCACGGGGAAGAACAGGCCAAAGAGAACGACATTGAGGACAAGGTAAGCCACAACGACCCATTTGCCCCACGTATACTTCTTCCACAGCCACTGAATCCAGAGAGTGACCGCAAGGATTATGAACAACACGTTGGGGAAAAAGTGATAGATGAATATCACGCGGTGAATACTGATAAAGGCGAGCCACTGAGTCAGGAAAGGGATAGATATGAAAATAGCTATCTTGTTCCTGTACCTTATCGCCAGCCAGAATACGCCAAGTATCGCAGGTATGCCTAGCCACCAGAGCGCCGGATTACCGAAAGTGGAGATATATCCGGTACTGCTGTCAAAGCTGCCCAAATACAGCCAGACAGGGCGAAGCATCAAGGGCCAGCTCCACCAGGGAGAGCTGGCGGGATGGGTTGCTTTCAAATGGGCATGGAAGTCATACATAGCGAACTGCAGGTGCCACCAGTCGTGGGCCCCGTGGCCCGCCAGGAAGTACGTTGTGTAAGACGCTATATAGATTGCCACTGCCGCTGCCACTCCTCCGACGAACCAGAGGACTTCGCTCTTATGTATCACTGGCTTGCGCCATTTGAGGTAAATCAGCAGTAGCACCATCCCGGCAAAGCCGTACATGACAGTCCATTTCGTAGAGAATCCCAGTCCGAAGAATAACAGGCTTATGAAAAGGTACTTGCCGCCCCGCGCAGGGTCTTCCCAGTAACGATAGAAGAAATAGAACATGGCGATAATAAAGAAAAAGACATAAATCTCAGGCACGGCAATACGCGCCTCAACGAAATGCATGAACCCAAAAGTGAGCAGGAAGGCAGCGATAAGTCCCGCCCAGGAAGACTTAAATACGCGCTTGGCGAAGAGGTAGATAAGCAGTATCCCCAGCACTGCAAAGATGACCCCACTTATACGCCAGCCGAAGGGGTCATGGCCGAAAACGGCGATGCTGGCGGCTATAATAAGCTTGCTCGTGGGCGGCTGGGTCCACTCCGAAGGGTCCTGGAGCTTGAGGGCCTGCTCGGCTGTCCTGACGTAGTATATTTCGTCGAAGTAGGTGCCCGATGTGTGGCTGGCAGGGTTACCGACCAGTTGCTGCTCATCGATGAGAGCTAAGACTGTGTTGTCCTGCTCTCCTACTATCCCCTTTATGCTCAATTTGTGGCCGTCTGTGAACAGAGCTACTTCGCCGATTGCTCCGGACGTATCCTTAAAAACCAGGCGAACATACCTGGTTTCTTGATTCAGGTCCAGTGAATCCCACTTCGCCCAAACGCCCGATTCAGACAGACTGGTCTGGTAAGTCCAGTTCCCCGGCGAGCCCCAGGAGAGATCAACATTAACAGGATCGGCATTCTGAACCAGCAGATATACCTTTTCCACGAGGGTCTTTGTGCCGAGGTCAAGATAAACTTCTTCAGGGTTCTCTTGAGGAACCCAGTTGGACTTGGGTAAGCTGCGATTTCCCAGATTCCAGAGCGACACGCCGAGAAAGATGGCGATGAGAAGCACCAGGATAAGGGCATGTTTCCAGGGAATGGGTACTTTGGGGACAGGAGATGAAGGCTCTTCCCCGGCTGCTTTGTGTTTCGTCGAGGGACGAGTAACTTCCTTTGATTCTTCTTCAGGCGGAACTCTTTCCAGCGGACCTGGAGGAATTTCGGGCGGTCCTCCTTCTGGCTGTCGAGTATGTTGCATCTTCCAGAAACTCCATATAGCGTAGAAGAACAGTATAGCATTGATGGGAACCAAAACGTAAATAGACCAGTGCCCGTCGGGGATGAAAGAGTTTTTATTGAGCACTGACATTACGTAAACCAGGTTGGCAAAAAACGTCCCCGTGAGCCCTATATAAAGCCAGGGAGGATAACGCGGAGAAAAGCTCAGGGCGAGAAGCGCGAAGACCGGGAAGAGATATCGCTCGTGCATGCGGGTCATCAGCATAAAAAACCCGAAGGCCAGAAGAAAGGTGGCAAAAACCGGCGCCCTTCCGCCGGGCTTACGAAGGAACTGCCATATGACAAAGGCAGCGAAGATAACAAAGAGGAGAATACCCCAATGCTGGTAGCTCAGACCCAGGTGCGGCACGGTGTCTGTCTTCCAGAATCCAAGCAGCGCCCAGAAATTATAGGCATTGAGGCTGTTGTAGGGATATACATTGTAACCGCTGTAGCGGTCAACGAGAAATGTTATGGGGTTGCTCCAGTGGAACGGCAAGATAACCAGGAAAATCAAAGCAAAGAAGACAACGGTGCTTGTTAAAGCTCGCTTCCAGCCTCCGTTTCTCAACATGAGGTAAGCCAATACCGGCAGAAGGACAACGCTCTGAGGCTTGGTGAGTATGGCCACGGCAAACAGGCCGCTGGAAAGCTCGTATTTGGAGCGCAACGCTGAGTAAAGAGAGGCAACCATGAAGAAGGTATAGACCGAATCGAACTGACCCCACACAGCAAGGTTGAAGATGGTTGCAGGATTGAGGGCATACACGGCCATCGCGCCCAAGGCGAAGAGATAAGAGTACCTCTGGCGAACAAAGCGGAAGATAAGATAGGCTGTGGCAAGGTCGAACAGGTTTTGGGGAAGCTTAATTAGAAAATATAAACTGCCCGGCCCTAGGGCATGAGCCAGCTTGCCGAATATCCAGAAGATGTAGATATTGAACGGGGGGTAATCAGACCAGACGGAATCGTAAAAGCCGTACAGCCCTTTGTCAGCGGCGGTGTTATACCATGCCTTGAAAGAGTTTTCGTCTATGTAGTAGCCATGATAGTGAAACAGGAGTATCCGGATGAGCAAGGATACTGCAAGGGTGAGGATAACCAAAAAAGCCTGGCCGCTGGGCTTGGAGACGAATTTTTGCAGTTTTCCCAAGAAATTAATTTGCATCCCTATTTTCCAGAATCCGCTATAATCTGCTATTGAATCGCCGAATGACAGTTGCGTTACATTGTCTCACAAATGCCCTAAACGAAGCAACAGTCATTGCACGAGGGCGTTTAGAAACACAATTACCATTCCGTGCTTGACACGGAATCCAGAAAACCCAGCTTCAAAATTACGGCGAAGGTATCTGGATACCGACTTTCGTCGGTATGGTAGACTCATTGCTAAACGACCTCATTGCACTACCTGATAGATGCTGACGCCATCCTTTTCATAAATCAGCTTATATCTTTCCGAATCGCTGGCGAACTGCAGCAAGCTTTCCGCCGCATATCTCTCTTTTTCCGCTTTGCCGATATATACATATTCGACATTATACTTCCTCAGCAAATCAAGAGCCTCAGCACTATCCGGAGATTTGTAGATATTATCTGCGTCTGAATCTCGTCCCGCTACTTTATCCCAGGAACCCCGCCACATCACCTCATGAGTTACCTAGCCGATAACGGTAGGCAGGCCGGTCATCGTTGAGACATAGGATGAAAACTGGTATGCCTCTCCGGGCGCCTCCAGTATCACAGGCTGTCCTTTTATATGCCCGTTAATCCACTGGATAGCCTCATAATCACCCGGCGCTATAGTCTTCACATAAGCTATGCCATCCAATGTCCCCCTGCCGATGTCCAAATAATCGCGTGTGCCGCTGGCCCACCCTATGGTCTGCCCCACAGGCTGAATTAGGCAGGCTAAAATAAGGACGAGCAAAACAACAACCCAAATGCCCTTAAGCTTGCCCCTGATATTCTTCATCACCCAGAATACCCCGTAGGTGGATGCCAAACCCAAGAAGACCCACACCGGCAGATAGAATTTCATAACAGTGTTGAATCTCTCAAAAGGATGGGGTAATGCATCGGCTATATAGAAGATCTCACAGAATAACGCAATTAGCGATCCCATGAGCACAAGAAGTAGAACAAACTCGGTCTCTTTTTTCTCACGAGCTTTGTATATGCAGTATAAGGGTATCAAAATCAGAGGGATAAGAATCAATAGAAGCTGGAAATTCAACAAGAAGGAGATGGAGGCCACGATTATGACGAAGACCGTCACTAGAATGATTGTTTTCCGCTTGAACGATCGGCTCTTGAACAAAACGTAAAAGAATGAGAAGGTCACAAATAAAAACAGGGCAAAAAGCTCAATAAAATCTGCCAGCTCTGTTCTGTCATGTACTATGCCGAGTCCGTGCGTCCCACCCCAGTTCCTTGTGACAAAGTAAGGCACATATAATATCAGGCTCAATAATATGACACCTAAAATGCCTTTTTTACTCAGATTCAGTTTTAGCAGTATGAACGCAAGTATTGTGAATGCGATATAGACGGGAAAGTCCCATGTATTGACCAGAGATAAGAAGCCCAGGCTAATCCCTAATATGAACACACTCAATAGCGAATCAGACCTAGCGGCTCTGACATCGTCATCGTCCTTTTTAAGCAGGGAGAAAACAAGCATGATGTACATTAGCTGAAAGGCAATACTCACAGTGTGTGCATGCAGCTCCCCCTGCAAGAAAGCAGCATAAGGGTACAGGTTACCTGTATGAGGGATAACTCCAGCGCTTATATCGAAGTTGAGGAGCCAGTCCAGGAAGCTGTGTGCTCCCGTGGCGCTGTAGCCCAGCAAGTTGTGGTGGAAGACAAAGGCAGAGAGCTGAAATACACCCGAGATAAACCCCGCTATACAAACGAAAACGAGGGCGACAAAACCATAAAGTTTTCTCCTTGTGACATTGTACCCGATCCCATAGGAGGCAGTTGCGATAAAGCCGAAGAACGTGGCCACTGCCAGGTTATAAGAAATAGAGGACGGCACCTTCGATATCATGGTCAGTATGGCAGTGACGAGCTGGCCGCCATAGTAATAGGGCAGGCTTGCGCCGGCAAGCCAGGGGTCGGCAGGAGGGAGATAACCGCCGCGCAGGATCGACTGGAGAAAGGCAAAGTCCATGAAATCTTCTGTGTAGGCGTAGAAGATATCCGGCTTATACCGTAAGTAGACCAAAAACAGCGCGAAGGCGATGGTGAAAATCGCCTCGCTGATAAGCATGGATTTTAAAGGCAGGGCTCTGAGATTCAGACGCTTTCTGCCCAGATAGAAAGAGAACGCCAGCAGCAAAATCAGCGCGATAGAGATGTTGAGATACCCGAATTTGAGCAGGTGCAGGCTGGCAAACAGCCAGGAGAAGTATGTTAGAACCAGCAGACCCAGAATTTTAGAGATGGAGTAGCCTTTGTCCGGCAGCCTGCCACATACCCTGGATACGAGAGGGAATGTTATCAGGCCGATGACCAGCAGGATAAGCCACCAGATAACAGCGTATGCTACCTGTATCATCTGGCAAAGTCCTTGTACAGCGGATACGCCTCAG
>DAOUMT010000068.1:0-27683 GCA_034409195.1 Dehalococcoidia bacterium | reverse complement strand
GTGTACCCCTTTCTCTCGACCTCGCTGCTGAGGTCATCTATCTCTCTTTGATGCAGCAGTAATTTACGCGGCCTGGTAGGCTCGTGATTGTACCGGTTGCCGCCCGGATACTGCGCGATATGAGCATTCACCATCCACAGCTCACCGTCTTTCGGGCTGGCGTAGGAATCCTTGAGGTTGACCCGCCCTCCCCTGATAGACTTAATCTCAGTGCCCGTCAGGACCAGGCCAGCCTCAACGGTATCCTCGATATGGTAATCGTGATACGCCTTGCGATTGATGGTGATTATCTTCTGGTTCTCTACCATATTTCTTATACCACAATAAGTAAGTTATGTCAAGTGCTAGGTCGTACTGCACTCCCTACCCTGCTATTGTAATCCCTCTGAACCACTTTAGGAAAGGGGGAAATATGAAAGGGGCGATCCAGCGGGTCGCCCCTACACAGTAGCATTTACGTTTGGATTTTTAAATTTGGCTCTAGTCTCGAGCACCAACGATGACCATGCCGGAGATGCCGCCGCCGGGCAGGCCGCCGTAGTTCTGGGAAATGCCGATCCTGGCGTTCTTTATCTGGCGTGCGCCTGCCTGTCCCCGAAGCTGAAGCCAGGACTCAAAGACCATTCTCAGGCCAGTAGCGCCTACGGGGTGGCCGAAGCATTTCAGGCCACCGTCGGAGTTTACGGCTATCTCGCCTTCGATGTTGAAGGTGCCGGCTTCGATGTCCTGCTTGTATTTACCCCTCTGAGTGAAGCCCAGGTCCTCGCAGATTATGGCCTCAGTAATGGTGAAGCAGTCATGTACCTCGGCGACGTCGATTTCTTTGCGCGGGTCCTTTATGCCAGCTTCTTCGTAGGCCATCTTACCGGAGCGCACAATCGCTTCGATGTGGACGAAGTCGTAATCGCTGGGGATAACCCCGAATGTACCGCCGTCAGCGCAGACACCGAAGCCTTTGACCAGGAGATAATCATCCCTGATTCGCTTGGCGATCTCAGGTGTGGTGATAATGGCTGCTGCAGAGCCGTCGCTGACGCCACAGCAGTCGAAAAGCCCTAAGGGCCAGGCAATCATGGGTGCGTTGATAGCCTGGTCAATGCTTACTTCCCGCTGGAAATGCGCCCTGGGGTTGAGGCTTCCGTTGTGGTGGTTCTTCACGGCAATCATGGCCAGCATACGCTTGCCCTCCTGCGGGGAGAGGCCGTAGGTGTGGAAATATCTGGTGGCAGCCAGGGCAAACCTGGCGGGCGCTATGACGGGCGCCCAGACCCAGCTTCCAAACTGTCCTTCGCCGCCCATCTGGGTGACGCCGGCGGCGCCGGTGTCCTTAAGTTTCTCCACTCCGCAGGCCAGCGCAATATCATATATGCCGGCAGCCACAGCATAGGAAGCGTTTCTGAAGGCCTCGATGCCAGTGGCGCAGTAGTTTTCTACACGGGTAATAGGTATATAGTCGGTCTTCAAGGCACGGGCGAGCTTGCAGCCGCTGTAGCCAGTCTCAGCGCCCTGGATACCCAGCCAGGCTGCCTTGATCTCCTTGAGGTCCATCTTGGCATCTTCCAAAGCTGCGTAGCAGGACTCCACCATGAGGTCTTGGTCGCTCATGTTAAATAGCTCACCAAAACGGGTGCAGCCCATGCCCACTACGGCTACTCTATCTCTAATGCCAGGCATTCTATTTTCTCCTCCTCATTATTTGAGAATGGTATTTATTAACCCCTGAGAGGGATAGATTTCCAGAAGTAGTTATGAAATCCGTCCTGGGTTGCCAGTTTTCTGAAGCTCATCTCTACGGGCATCCCTATCTTTATCTCGTCGAGCACTCGGTCTGTCATTATAGTAGCCATGCGCCCGCCGCCTTCGAAGTCCACAATGGCGGTGACGCGGGGCGCCTCGCGTCTCTGGCAGAGGTAGTCTGCAGCGAAGGTGAACAGGTTCCCTTTTCTATCCGACAGGCGCCAGTCTTCGTACTGGTCTTTTGCCTTACAGGTCGGGCAGACCCTCTGCGGCGGGAAGTGGATATTATTGCAGGACTTGCACTTCCGGCCATGCAGCGGGTAAATCTGAGTGCGGTCCCTGTACAGCGCAGAGGCGGAGATGAAACCTCCGGGTGGCGTTGGGGTAGCCTCGAATGTGAGCAGACCGCGCCACTGGAGGTATATCCTGTAGTCATCGACTATCTTTTTTGAGGCCAGGTGAGTCTTCAAGCCTCGGCGGCCTTCTACCTTCTTGGCGATCTTGTCGGTTACGGTTATCACTAAGGAATCGCTGCCGTTGCCATAATTGTTGAGGAGTATTTTGTCGCCTGCTTTAGCCTCTTCAAGGGCTGCTACAAGCAGCATCAAGCCGTAGGCGGCTCCGGTATTGCCCATGATGTCGTACAGCGGGTTCTGCATCTGTGCTTTGGGGTCGATGCCGAGCTTCTTCGGTATCTCGGAAAGCACTCTGGGACTAGGGGCAGTTATGATAACCCTGGCGAAATCTTTAGGAGCGAGGTTGGTTTTCTTCAACAGTGCAGTCACGTTTTGTGTCACTATATCGTAATAGACAGCGTTGAAGACGAACCTGTCTTCCCAGGAGCGGACGAAGGTGTCGTCGTCCAGCCTCCAGTAATCGTGAGCCTCGTTAGATATAGAGTGCCAGGCATCTATGCCGGCAACCACGTCTTTATCGCTGATGAGCAGCGCTGCCGCGCCGTCGCCGAAGTTCTGCTCGAACTCGGTGCCCGGGGCACCAATGCGGCAGTCGGCTGCCACCACGAGCACCTCTTTTGCGGAGCCAGCCTTTATGGCGTCTAGCGCAGCCTTTATGGCTGATGTGGCGGACCTCAGGGAGCTGGTGAAGTCACAGGTAGTTATGTCGCGGCGCAGGTCGCAGGCGGCAGCGATGGTGGTTGACATCTGTTTTTCTTTGTAGGGCGAGGTTGTGGTGGCGAAGAATACTGCGTCCACCGCCTCCCTCTTCTGCCCTTTAAGACAATCTATTGCAGCGGCCACCGCCATCGTAGTGCTATCCTCATCGTAGTTGCGGATGGCCTTCTCCCCGCGCACCCCTTTCATGATTGCCTCTCTGCTTAGTCGCCAGAGGGGCACATAAGCGCCATAGGAAGTGATGCCGGCCATTCAATATCCTCCTTGTTTTTCAGCTTCGGGCAACCTCATTTAGGATACCAGTCCACGATGGAGATGTCAATGAAAGGGTTCGGTTTCTGGGTTGATTGCTAGCTTCGGTAAAAGCTGCTAATATCAGGGTGGTACGAGCAGTATTTTCAGCAGGGCAAAGACCCTCATCTCGAACGTGCAATCGAGTATATTATATAAAGAGCAAGTTATGAGCAGAAAAGGCAAGCTGGTGGTTGTAGCCATGAGCGGCGGGGTCGATTCTTCGGCGGCGGCCGCAATTTTGAAGAAAGAAGGCTACGAGGTCATTGGAGTAACAATGAGGCTGTGGACGGAAGGGAATGGCGGTTCCCCCGTTACACATCGTCGCTGTTGCTCTACGGAGGAAGCGGAGGATGCGCGGCGGGTCTGCCAGGTCCTTGATATACCGTTCTACGTGCTCAATTTCGAGGCCCAGTTCCAGACTTATGTGGTAGACTATTTCTGCCGGGAATATCTCCGGGGCAGGACGCCCAATCCCTGCCTTGCCTGCAATAAGTGGATAAAGTTCGCTTTTCTACTGAATAAAGCCTTGACATTCGGCGCCGATTACCTGGCTACAGGTCACTACGCCCGCATCGAGCGGCGCGATGGAAGCTATGTGCTGCTTAAGGGGATTGACAATGCTAAGGACCAGTCATACGTCCTGTACACCTTGGGGCAGAAAGAGCTGGAGCACTTACTGTTTCCCATGGGGTCATATAGCAAGGGTGAGGCACGCCGGATAGCGCGGGAATCGGGGCTGCCCGTTTGGGACAAAGCGGAAAGCCAGGAGATCTGCTTTATCACCAATGGAGATTATCACGACTTTTTGTCTGAGCGCAGCCTGACCCAGCCCGGCGACATTGTCGATTCCGGCGGCAGGGTGCTGGGCAGACATTCAGGGATCGGCTTTTACACTGTGGGCCAGCGGCGCGGATTGCGGCTGGCGTCACAACGGGCGCTGTACGTTTTATCGGTTAATCCTGATAGCAACCGCGTTGTAGTAGGAACTAATGAGCAGCTTCTCAGCAGCCAACTAACTGCTGACGAGGTAAGCTACGTCTCCGGTGAACCTCCGCAGTCGTCTATCAACGTTACTGCCAAGATCAGGTATAAGTCGCCAGAGGCAAAGGCGATGCTATATCCTGAAGGGCAGCAAGCACGGCTTGTATTCGAGGAACCACAGCGGGCCATCACGCCGGGGCAAGCCGTGGTATTCTACAGTGGAGACATGGTTCTGGGCGGGGGCATAATTGAGTGAGCCTTAAGTCTCTTTTGTCAGGATGTCTTCCTATCACGACTCTATGGCTTTGGGATACGACCCAAGTATCTTAATGAAGCTAGTTTTCTTCTTCAGATATGTCAAGGCCTGGCTGCAGATATCATCCTCCAGGTGCCCCTCGAAATCTACGTAGAAAATGTACTCCCAGGGCTTATCCTTGATCGGCCTGGATTCCAGCTTGGTCAGGTTTATGCCCCTCCTGGAGAAAGCACCCAGACAATGGTACAGAGCGCCAGGTATGTTCTTTGTAATGAAAATAAGCGAGGTCTTATTCTTTTCAGCATAAGCAGCTTTTTTCTTGGAGATGACAAAGAATTTTGTGTAGTTGCTGGGAATTGTCTGGATATTCTCGGCAAGCACCTGCATCTCGTAGATTTGAGCAACTCTCCTGCTGGCCACGGCGGCACAGCTTACCAGCCTTTTGTCTCTAATCAGCTTGGCGCTGCCGGCGGTATCATAGGTGGGCACTATTTCCGCGCCTATCTTGCTCAAGAACTGCTCGCATTGGGCCAGGGCCTGGGGGTGGGAATAGACTGTCTTTATGCTGGCTAAACTCTCACCCGGGAGAGCCATGAGACAATGGTTTACCCTGAGGTCTATCTCGCCATATATATTAAGGTCATATCTTAATAAGAGGTCATAGGTCTCGTTGATACTGCCTGCCTGGGAGTTCTCTATGGGTACCACACCGAAATCGGCTGCATCTTTAGTTACTGATTCAAAGACCTGGGCAAAAGAGCGGCAGGGTATAAGCTCGGCATTGCCGAAGATTTTTATGACTGCGTCTTCGCTGAAAGCGCCTCTTTCTCCTTGAAAAGCAACTCTGGTCATTCTCTACCTTATAATCGGAGGACGGAGGAATTATATTACCCGCTGGTCAGCATTTCGCGAATTGCTTCTTCGTTATCGGCCTCGGTGACTGCTACAACTTCATCTTCTGCTTCGATAACGGTGTCCGGCGTGGGTATCTGGGGCCCTTTTTCTTTGCCTATGATGAGCAACACGGCGCTTCCTTTGGGCAGGGAGAAAGCACGTAGTTTTTTCCCTATCAGCTTTGAGTCTGGTGGGATCTTAGCCTCGAGAACCTCAAGCGTCCCGCTTTTCAATTTAAGCAGAGGTATGATGGGGTGTGAGGGCAGTTCCTGTTCGATATGTGCCAGGATAAGTCTGGTACTACATACAGTAACGTCAACACCCAGAGTCTTGAAAATATTTTCATTATTTGGGTTCGTAACACGTGCAATCGTGCGCCTGACGTTGAACAAGTGCTTAGCCACCTGACAAGCCACCAGATTGCGTGCGTCTTCATCTGTTACAGCAACCAGCATTTCGGCTCTGCCGGCGCCAACACTCTCCAAGGTAGCTGCCTCGCAGCCATCTCCGCGGACAACTACACTTCCCAGTTCTTCGCAGAGTACGTCGCATCTGGCAGGGTCTTGCTCCAGGATCAGCACCTCATGTCCATCATTGAGCAGCATTTTGGCGAGGTGATAGCCGACCTGGCCGCCTCCAACGATGACGATATACATGTTTCCTCTAACCCTCGATCTGGTCTCTCAGAAGTTTTGCCACCACTTTGGTGGGGCTGACGGTACGAAGGCCCAGATCCCGATACATCTCCTCGCGAATCGGGTCATATATGCGGCAGACTACTTTGGGAACGTTGTAGATATGCTTGGCAATCTGACAAGCCATTACATTGCGGTTGTCGCCCTGGGTCACAGCTACGAAGACATCGGCCTCTGCTATTTCCGCCTTCTTTAAAGATTCCTCATCTATCCCACTTCCCACGAGAGCTGTGCCCTTAAATGCTGGCGGGAGCTTTTTAAAACTAAAAGGATCGGTATCCATAACGACGACTTTATGCCCTTCTGCGTCCATCATCGCTGCCAGTTGAGCGCCAACCCGGCTACAGCCCATTATGACCACTTTCATTATTGCTCCGGACCCTCCTCGATAATCGGCTCCCGACAAATCAACACCCAACAAGGCGCGTTTTTAAGCACGTAGGGCACAGTACTCCCCAGGCTGAACCCGCCGAACTTCGTTTTGTAGTTGATGCCGATGATGACCAAGTCGACGCCACGTTCTATCACCTCGTCGACTATTGCCGGACCTACCTCGCGTGCCTGTAACAAATCAGTCTCAACTCTGTAATCTTGTTCTACGGCAATGTGTTCCGCCTGGTCGAGGACTCTTTCTCCTTTCTCGATTTCAGGTCTAATTTCAGCGTCGAGAGGTAATGTACGATCCACCTGGATTACGTATGTAACATAGATCCTGCCTTTTGCTACTTTAGCCAAACGGCAAGCTAGGTTTATAGCAGCTTCGTCAACTTTGGTCCCATTGACGGGAACCAGGACTTTTCTGACATTATTAAGCATTATCTCAGGCTACCCCATGGCTCTGCTATTCCCCGAGCGCCCTTCTGAGTATTATATGCCATTTGTAAAATCTTGCAAAGAGGTTTGGCAAGAGATTGTTTAGCAACACTTTTCAGCCACTAAATCCCGAAGGGAACTCTGAAATTTCGTTGACACAACATGTTTGTATGAGATAACATTTGTGGTGGAGAAAAGTAATTCATGAGTGCCGTTATTGAAGTTGAGAAGCTGTGCAAGAGCTACGGAGGAATTAAGGCAGTTAATGAGATCAGCTTCACTGTAGCCCAGGGCGAAATATTCGGGATGCTGGGCCCGAACGGGGCTGGCAAGACAACCACTATGGAGATAGTGGAAGGACTTCGGCCTGCTGATTCAGGCAGCGTTTCTGTCCTGGGGATGGATATAAAGCAGCGTCCGCGGCGAATCAAAAGCACCATCGGAGTGCAGTTGCAGACGACCACACTATATCCCAGACTCAAGGTCAATGAAGTGATCGACCTTTTTGGCAGCTTCTTTCCCAGGGCTATTTCGCCTGGGGAAATTGTCAAACTCATGGGACTAGAGGATAGCTGCAACAAACTGTGTATTAATCTCTCCGGAGGGCAGCAACAGAGGCTTTCAATAGGTCTTGCTCTGGTCAATGACCCTGAAATCCTTTTCCTGGATGAGCCCACCTCGGGCCTGGATCCTCAGGCAAGGCACAACATCTGGGACCTGATCACGTTACAACGGGAGAAGAAGAAGACCGTATTTTTAACTACACACTATATGGAGGAAGCCGAGCGACTTTGTGAGCGCGTGGCGATTATCGATCATGGTGAGATTATTGCTACTGGCCGGCCTGACAGACTGGTCAGTCAGTACTTCAACGAGGAAGCCATAGAATTCCAGTTAGACCGGCCACTGGGTGACGAGGTGCTGCGCCAGTTGGCAGGTGCAACGAATGTTGTTACAGAAAACGGCAGAGTAACGGTGTACTCTAAGTCAGTGCCGGTCACTATCTCGGCCCTGATGGAAGCGGCCAGACAACGCGACATGAATTTAACTAATCTATACGTGAGGAAAGCCACCCTGGAGGATGTTTTCTTGAAGTTGACCGGCAGGAGAATTAGGGATTGAAAGTCCTGGGAAAGCTCCTGGTGGCAGATATCAAGCAGTTTTTTAGAGAGCGTTCAGCCCTCTTCTGGACATTTGCTTTCCCCATTTTCTTCATCCTCATATTCGGCGCTGTTTTCAGTGGTGGGAACAACGTCACCTTCAATGTAGGTCTGGTAGTTGAGGACAACTCACCTGCAGCCCAACAGTTGTCGGGTATGCTGCAGCAGGTACCTGCTTTCAAATTGGATGTGGGCAATCAAAGTGCTGAAATGCAGGCATTTAAGAACGGCGACAGAAGAGCGGTCATCATTATACCTCCAGGATTCGGACAGGCCATATCGCAGGGCGGTAATGCTACAGTAAATGTCTATTATGACCCGACACAAAGCTCGTCGGCGCAGGTGCTGCTGCCCATCATTACTCAGGTATTGGGCAAGTTCGGGGAGCCAGCGCCACTCATCAATGTGAATGCAGTGACGTTGCAGACCCACGAGATCCGTCCCATAGACTATCTGACGCCAGGTATACTGGCTATGGCTGTAATGCAGTTAGGCATCTTCGCAGCGATGCCTTTAGTAGTGCAGCGAGAGAATCGGGTGCTCAAACGGCTGGGAGCTACGCCGCTGAGACGCTCCACGATGATTTTGAGCACAGTAACCTTCAGGCTGCTGATCGCTATAGGGCAGGCTGCACTGATTATTGTTGTGTCTAGATTGGTATTCCACGTCCCCATGCTGGGGAACTGGTTCTTCCTTGCAGGCATGGTAGTATTGGGGGCGTTAACCTTTCTGGCCATGGGGTTTATGATGTCGGCTTTCGCCAAGACGCAGGAGTCAGCTATGCCTCTGCTCATGATGGTGCAGTTTCCGATGATGTTTCTCTCGGGGATTTTCTTCCCTACTGATATGATGCCGGGCTTCATGCGGCCCATAATGGATGCCATGCCTCTGACTTATCTGGGCGATTCGGTCAGGCAGATAATGGTCCAATCCTCGGCTATTCATTCCCACTTAATCAATGTGGGCGTGCTGGTCGGCTGGTTTGCAGTTTGTCTGATAATAGCTGTACGCTTCTTCAAGTGGGAATAATCTCCAAAAGCTGCAAGTGGTTGGGCAGGCTAACCACGAACGGCCTATCCGAGCTGTCTGCGTCTCGCTTGCCAAAGGCCTCACGGTGATGCTAAAATCAAGCCAGGTAGGCGTGAGTGTGTCCCTGTAGCTCAGTTGGATAGAGCAACTGCCTTCTAAGCAGTGGGTCGCGCGTTCGAGTCGCGCCAGGGACGCCATGAAGCTATTTTTCTTCAGCAAAGCAGTGGCTCCTTCTTTTTGACGTTCTGCCCGCCAAAACATACCCCTGACGCTAGCTTGTCAATAGTTTTTCCATCATTTTAGGAGAATGTTTGCCTAATTAGGTAAAAGTGCTAAAATCCATAGCGGATAGTCGTGGCAGATGTTGAGCGCCGTGGCACAAAGAGACACCACGGCTAAAATCACCTAGGAGCGAAACATGAAAGCTAAAGCGGATGCCGAGCCTGGCTTAAAGTCACAGTTGGATGATATAGCAAAACGTCAGTTAGAACTGAAAAAAGAACTGGACGACATACAAAAAAAGCAGTCTAAATTAAGCCAGAAAATTACCAATCTCGATAAAGATGTGGCGCAAATAACGTCGCGGACTCAGCCAGCGCAAAACAGCATTGTGAAGCGTATTCAGAGGAGTTATAGAAAATCAAAACCTCTTTTTATTATGTTCGTATTATCGGTTCTGACCGTATTGGCAATGGTGATTGCCGCTGCCTTCCGTAATATCCGTCTTGAGTATCTGTTCCTCGATCTCGAATTCTTAATATGGGCAGTCATAGTAGCATGGTACTCCAAGAAACACAGGCAACTCATGCTTTATTTCATAGTGGCACTTGCACTGTTCGCGATTTCAATCTACGTTACCAACCGAACTTTGGTGTGGAATCTCATTTTCGCGGGACTTGGCATCCTTGCCTTGGGCTTTGCTATATACTCCTTCAGTTCGGGAGAGAGAGTCGAGAATCGATTGAACGAGATTTACAAGGAAGTAACTGAGTTGCGCAAAAGCCCAGACCCGCAAGAAGGGGTCGAACAGAAACCACGAGCTGACAAGTGAAGCCGAGCCTTAAAGTCAGTCGTAGATGAGAAATACTTCAGTTTTGCTTCGAGAGGATGAAACCGTCAGCCCCCGGGCAGAAGACACAGAGATTTCAATAGCAGAGCATTGACCCTAGCAAATAGGTTTGATCTGATATATCATATATCCAACTAGTAACAGGTAAACCATTGGAGCGGAAGGTGGTTGGGGATGTGAGAACAATAGGAAAAGCCTGAGTTAGAAGAGGCGGTAACCGGACGTGCTGGAGAGGCAACTTAAGGCTATGGAGGGGTAGAATGACGACGCAGGATTATGTTCATCAGAAACTGGGACAGGATATACAGTCAATCAGCGGAACTTATACGCCGCAAAAGGAATTGATGCTTGAGTACAGTGGGAAACGTGTCCTTTGCGTAATCGGAATGGCTGTAGTCGATACTGCATGCTGCGGGTCGGGCAGTTTCCTTTATGCTACTATTCCGGGGTATGTTGTCACCTGGAAGGACAGACAAAATGAATCAGGATTAGCAGTATCACAAGTGGAATCTATTGAAAATGAAAAGGCCAGGCACGCGGTCGAGAAGATTCTCAGGGAGACTGAGAATATTAATAACTTCAACTTCTTATAGATTGGCCTCCAGACTGAGCCTGCTTAACACATTCCGTTATTATCCTGCTATTTTGCCGATTTCAATTCTATAAGTTTTCTCTCAATGAATCGCTTTGACAACTCTTTTTGCTGCTGGTCCTGATGGTTCTCCGTAACGGCCGCACCTCCCGATTTTTATGGAATATTTCGATTCTGTATCGGATTGTGTCTTTGATGCTGCAAGGTCAATCGCTCAAACGGTACTTTCGGACACATCGAATGGTCATATAGCTTTCGGTACAAAATTCCTATTGCCCAATGGCAGGGTATAGTTCATAATCTTAAACGAATGTACTCTTAAAATAGGGGTGATTGTCATGCTGTCAACGTCTGAGAAACAAAAGGAGATCAGGGGACGGAGATTCAAAATAGTCAAGAATGGTTTGTCTGAAGCTGAAGTATCCGACTTTATCTCTTCCTTAGTCCAGCAGAATAGCGAGCTTGCCAATAAAGTAGAAAATCTGAGCGCTTTAACCAAGCTTGCAGAAAGCATGGTGGTTGAGGCTGAAAAGCAAGCAAAGGATTTAGAACTACAGGCCGAGGAAGAAGCAAAAGCACAGGCTGCCAGTATCATTGCCTCTGCCGGAGAGCAGGCGAAGTTGGAAGCCGACAAAATTATCGCTGAATTAAAGCAACAGGCTGAAGAGGCCGCACAAGCAAAGATAGCGTCGGCTGAACGGCAGGCCGAGCGGACAATTAAAGATGCGGAAGCCAGAGCTAATAATGTCAAACGCATTGCGGAAGAAGACGCTTCCAGGCTTGTGGCTGAAGCGACGGAGAACGCAAAAAAGGAAGCGCTGCTCATTACCCAGCAGGCAAATCAGCTACTGACGCGAAGCAGGAAAGTAGCGGAACGTGAGATAGCTAAGAAGTTCAAGAAAGCCTGCGACGAGTTGCTTTCAAGTGGGGATAGCAAATAAACGCGAGCAAGCTTATTTTGGAAATCCCCCTCCTTCCTAAAAAGAGAGCGGTGACTGCGAAGGTTCTGCGCAATAAGAGGATTAAACAGGGCGAAAGCTTCTCGCAGTCACCCCTCCTTATCTTTCAGCTATAATCCCATCTGTTCACCGTGACGTCACCGTGCAGCGATTTATGTAGTCTGCTCTCAACACCTCTCTGCCCGCCTATTCCGGTATCATGGAAAACTAAAATCAACCTGATTATTGACTTGGAGGCGCTTGCCAATCATAATCTGTGAGAAGAAATCGGCCGATAAACACTATCTGCAAAGTGAGATTATGATGACAATAGATGAACTGTGTATCGACACTATGCGCTTTCTGGCAGTAGATGCTGTGCAGCGGGCCAATTCCGGACATCCCGGCACACCCCTGGGTGCAGCGCCGATGGCTTACGTGCTGTGGGACAGGTTTCTCAAGCATAACCCCAGTGAACCTAAATGGCCCGATCGCGATAGATTTATCCTGTCGCCCGGACATGCCTCGGCCATGCTCTATGCGCTCCTGCATCTCACGGGATACGACTTGTCGCTGGACGAGATCAAGCAGTTTCGACAATGGGGGAGCAAGACGCCAGGTCACCCGGAGTTTGGGCTCACGCCGGGCGTCGAGACCACAACAGGACCGCTGGGACAGGGATTCGCCAATGGCGTAGGCATGGCTATAGCTGAGAGATGGCTGGCACAGAACTACAATCGGCCGGGATATGAGATAATCAACCACTATACCTATGCCATTGTCTCCGATGGCGACATCCAGGAAGGCATTGCCTCAGAGGCTGCCTCGTTAGCCGGCACCCTGCGCCTGGGTAAGCTCATCTATCTTTACGATGACAATGATATATCTATTGAAGGGAAAACGGATATTGCCTTCGCTGAAAACGTGGCACAGCGGTTCCAGGCTTATGGCTGGCATGTTATTGGCCCCATTGATGGGATGGATACGACCGGCGTAGAGTCGGCCATCCGTATGGCCCAGGAAGAGACAATACGTCCCAGCTTGATAATCTGCCGGACGATTATCGGTTATGGGAGCCCTAATAAAGCAGGTACCGCTGCCGCACATGGTGAGCCTCTGGGTGAGGAGGAGGTACGTTTAACCAAGGAGAGACTGGGCTGGCCTTATAAAGAGCCTTTTACCATACCGGCGGAAGCACTGGCACATTTCCGTCA
Source organism: Dehalococcoidia bacterium (assembly GCA_034409195.1). GTDB lineage: Bacteria > Chloroflexota > Dehalococcoidia > SZUA-161 > SZUA-161 > JACWAE01. Next base: position 14,878 of record DAOUMT010000068.1, on the reverse strand, counting down.
GGCTCTGGAGCGAGGCAGACTGTGGCAGGAGCGCTGGCAGGCCACCATGGACGAGTACCGGCGTGCTTATCCAAAAGAGGCTAAACAATTCGAAATAGACCTCTGCTGTGAGCTACATAGGGGGTGGGACAGCAATCTTACCAGCATGTTCAACACCACACATAAACCTATTGCTACCCGAGAGGCCTCGGGGCAGGTGATGAATGCTATTGTGCAAAGAGTTCATTGCTTTGTCGGAGGCTCAGCCGACCTGGCCCCTTCCACCAAGACGCTGCTCAAAGACCACGGACATTACGGTTTTGAGGAGTACTCCGCTAACAACATACATTTCGGAGTCAGAGAACATGCTATGGGTGGCATAGCCAATGGGATGTCGCTTCACGGCGGCATCATTCCCTATACCGGTACCTTCCTCATTTTCTACGATTATATGCGCCCGCCCGTCCGTCTGGCTGCGCTCATGGGAATCAGGGTGATATTTATATTCACTCATGACTCTGTGGGGCTGGGGGAGGACGGGCCAACCCATCAACCTGTCGAACAACTTATGGGCCTGCGCGTTGTTCCTAACCTGGTAACGATACGTCCTGCAGATGCTACAGAGACCGTAGAGGCCTGGAAAGCTGCAATGGAACGTGCCCACGGCCCCACGGCGCTGGTACTCAGCCGCCAAAATCTGCCGGTGCTGGACCGCACTGTACTGGCTCCGGCCGGTGGGGCGCAGAGAGGTGGCTATGTTCTGTGGGAGGCAAAGACGCCGCCGGACGTCATACTTATCGGGACCGGTTCCGAGGTCCACATAGCACTGGAGGCAGGCAAACAGCTGCAGGACAGGGGTGTCGGAGCACGCGTTGTCTCACTACCTTCGTGGGAGCTATTCGACGCGCAGCCTTTGGAATACCGTGAGGAAGTATTGCCCAGCAAAATACGCGCCAGGGTCTCTATAGAGGCAGCTACGTCGGTTGGTTGGGAGAGATATGTGGGGCTTGAAGGCACTGCCATCGGTGTGCCCCATTTTGGTGCTTCAGCGCCAGGGAAAGTGATTTACGAGAAGTTCGGCCTCACCGCACAGAATACAGTTAATGAGGCTTTAAAAGTTCTACAACGCCAGCGCTCCAGCCACTAAAATCTCAGACGGGTCTGTTGCCTTAGATTCCATCATTTGCTCTCTTTTTTCTCCTCGGCATAGAAACCCTTGAGCCTTTCGGCCATCTCCTTAAGACTTTTGTTGACCAGTAAATTGATGGTGTTCTCGGGGTAAGTGCCATCTCCTCGCCTCTGGCCAGCCGGGACTCCGGTAAGTATCTCAATCCCCTCGTCAATAGTCTTCGCAGCATAAACGTGGAATTTACCGCGCTCCACAGCTTCGACTACCTCCTCGCGCAGCATGAGGTTTCTCAGGTTCGTGTACGGTACTAGCACAGCCTGGTCACCGGTCAGCCCTTTGGCCTTGCACACCTGAAAGAATCCTTCTATTTTCTGGTTAACGCCTCCTATAGGTTGTACTTCCCCCTTCTGGTTCACAGAGCCGGTAACTGCGATGTTCTGCTTGATGGGCACTCCGGAGAGGCTGGACAATATGGCATACAGCTCGGTAGAAGATGCGCTGTCGCCCTCTACGCCTTCGTATGACTGCTCGAAACACAAACTGGCGGACAGTGAGAGCGGCTTGTCCTGAGCATATTTCCAGCCCAGATATCCGCTGAGGATCATGACCCCCTTGTTGTGGATGGGCCCGCTGAGCTCGGACTCCCGCTCGATGTTGATGACGCCCGCACGACCCAGGAAGGTCTTGGCAGTAATTCTCGAGGGTTTGCCGAACGATATATCGCCGAGGGTGTAAACGCTCAGGCCGTTAACCTGACCCACTACTGCCCCTTCGACATCTATCATGATGGTGCCCTGGGTTATCATATCCCGGAGGCGCTCATCCAGCATGTTATGCCTGAATAGTCTTTCATCGAGGGCCTTCTGTACATGAGCAGCGGTAATGAACTTGGCTCCATCCTTGGATGCCCAATAGTCTGCCTGCTCGATCACGTCCTTGATCTGGGCAAACCTTGAGGACAGCTTCTCCTGGTCGGCCACCATCCTGGCGGAGTACTCGAGGGCTTTGGCCACGCCGCTCGGCTCGAAGTGTCGCGCTTCACATCCCTCGCAGCAGCCCGAGATGAACGCTGCATAATCCATCATATTCTTCTCTGTTCTGTCAATCTCATAGTTGAAATCGGCTTTGACCTTGAAAAGCTCCCAGAAGTCCTCGTCCTGGACAGAGAGAAGCTGATAGAGCATGGCATCGCCGATGAGCACGATCTTGACTTTTATAGGCATGGGCTCGGGCCTCATTCCCTGGGGAGCGATAAGCCCGAACTGTTCGAAGGGGTCTTCTATCCTTACCTCTTTGTTTCTGATAGCCCTTTTCAGAGCAAGCCATACACCGGGATTGATGAGCACATCATATGCGCTGAGTAGAAGGTATCCGCCATTAGCCAGATTCAATGCGCCCGGTTTAAGCATTGTGTGGTCGCTCAGGTAGCCACCGAAGAGGAACCGTCTCTCTATCTTGCCGAAGACATTGCCGAAGTTAGGGTTAGCCTCCATGACTACTGCGGGGCCTTTGCTTTCGCTGTTGTCTACGAAGACATTTACCTGGAAGGGAAGAAACGGGTTCCGGCCTCCCATTACCTGGCTCATAGGGACACCGAGAATGGGATTCACGGGTTCCTCGGTTGTTTTAAAGGAGTCGAGGTTATCTATGGTATAGGTCTTCAAATCCTCAAGATATTTTTTGATTTTGGGCCAACTAGAATATTGGTCGACGAGGGGAGAGGATAAGCGGGAAACGGTGAATTCGCCGATATCCCTATCGGCCTTGCGTAACCGCTCTGCCGTCTGCTGCTGCACATTCGCGGCTTTCTCAAAGGTTGCTACCACTTTCTCTTGAAGTTTGGACTGCTTGCTCTGAAGCTCCTTCCTCGTTGACTCTTTCAAAGCGAGGAATTCTTTCTCCTCCATGGGCCTGCCGTCGACCCTGGGAACGAGGACTGGCCCCATAGGTGTCATCTGAATGACAAAGCCTTGTTTGCCGGCCTCGTTGGCTATCTCTTCGAAGACCTCCTGCTGTTTAGCCTGGCCCTCTCCGACCATTTTCTTCATCTGGGTTTTGTATTCCTCACCGGAGAAGGTCTTACCCACCTCTTCTTTTACCCTAGTTAGCAGTTCGGCGACCTGGTCGCGGAATGTTTTTCCCTTACCCTGGGGAAGGCTCACTATCTGAGGGCGGTCTGGATCCTGAAAATTGTGAAGGTAGCACCAGTCTTCCAGTGCGAAGGTTTCGCCGCGGGCTTCCCTATCGGCTATTATTTTCTTGATATATGTCTTTACTATGGAAGTCTTGCCTGTACCGGTCAGCCCGGCGACGTAGATATTGTAGCCGTTATTCTTCATACTCAGGCCGAATTCCAAAGCCTTTATGGCTCGATCTTGGCCGATGAATTCCTGGAGCGGTGACAGGTCTTTGGTGCATGTGAATTTGAACAGGTTCGGGTCACATCTCCAGCGCAGTTTGTCAACCGGGACTTCATGGTTTGTAGTTTGCATAGTCTGCATTGCTGCCTCCTTATGGCTGTTATTTTGTTTATCGGAGTGCGATAGAAAATAATAAGCGCTAGGAATGAAGAAGTTATAAAACCAGGGGCAAAAATCTTAAAAAGTCATCACATTTTCTACAACGGCGCACTCCTGGCGCGGTGAAGGGCGGCAGCATTTTGGAGAAGTCAAGATAAGTGAACTCGTGCATATCCGGATCAATTTTGAGACAAAAGTCATATGCGGGGCCGTACCTCATTGGTAAGATAAATTAGGTTGAAATTTGAGTGACAAAATGCTAATATAGAAAGATTATCGGCACGATTGTCCGAAACTTACTCGGTGGTGAAAATATATGAGAGTTCAAAGAAAAACTCAGGAACTTAATTACGAAGAGGGTGACCTCAATCAGGAGCGGCTCTCTGCCTCAGCGACGAAGCTGGAGGAAGAAGAACCTGTGAAGGAGGATTCTTTTTTGCCTTTCGATGATGATACTCCTGAAGGTGATGACAAAGCTGTTTTGAGTAATGCCGAGTTATCCGATGACGATGTTTCGGAGGATGAAGACGAGGCTGAGGAACGGAAAGAGACTGGATTGGATGAAATCATCGAGGACCCCATAAGAATGTACTTGCAGGAAATGGGTCGTGTCTCCTTGCTCAGCTCAGGAGAAGAGAAGCAACTGGGTAAGAAAATTGAAGATGCAAAATACTTGAAGCAGATCGAAGAAGAATGGCGCAGCGAGCATGGAAAACTTCCTTTTGGTGCAGAAGAGGCAATTGCTGTTCTCAACGCACTGGCACGAGTTTCGACTTTCTTGACGGCTTTGCAGAAGGAACTTGGGCTGATAAAGGTGAAGGGTTTCTCCGAGCTGGTTACTCATCCAAAGCTGCAGAAGGCGATCGAAGGTGAAGTGGAGAGTGATTTGTTAAAAGGGATAGTCGAGAGGACTGCCGTTGATCAACATACGGCCAAAGAGACGTTGAGGGAGCTTTCAGTCCTTATTTCGATTATGCCTGAGGAAGTGCTCGGGGCTATCGGGGACAAACTCTCTCCTGCTGAGTTGCCGAGCTTTGTAAAGCGGGCCGAGTTCCTCAAGAGCATTGTATCGCTGGAGCCGCAATTGCAGGAGCATTGGAAAGGCATAAAAGAAGAGGGGGACAAAGCACGAGCCCATTTGATTGAAGCTAACCTTCGCCTTGTCGTCAGCATAGCTAAGAAGTATGTCAATCGTGGTTTGTCGCTCCTTGACCTTATTCAAGAGGGCAATATGGGGCTCATTCGGGCAGTCGAGAAATTTGACTATCGCAAAGGGTACAAGTTCAGCACCTATGCCACGTGGTGGATACGTCAGGCAGTCACCAGACACGTAGCCGACAAAGCCCGCACTATCCGCATCCCGGTTCATATGGTAGAGACTATAAATAAGCTCATTAGGACGAGCCGGCGCTTATGTCAGGAATATGGGCGTGAGCCGACCTTTAAGGAGATCGCTAAGGGTATGGGGATTTCCCCGCAGAGAGTGAGGGAGATTGTCCGAATATCACAGGAGCCTATTTCTCTCGAGACACCAATAGGGGGAGAGGAGGATACTCAGCTCGGTGATTTCATTGAAGACCAGTCCACGATGTCCCCCGTGGAAGCAGCATCTATGAATTTGCTGAAGAATCAGATAGATGAGGTGCTTAGCACTCTTACTCCAAGAGAACGCCGGGTGCTCCTAACCAGATTCGGGCTCGAAGATGGCCGCAGTTGCACTCTGGAAGAGGTTGGCCGAGAATTCGGCGTCACCAGAGAACGTATCCGCCAGATTGAAGCTAAAGCCATTCGTAAGCTACGGCACCGCAGCAGATCCCAGAAGCTAAGGGACTACCTGGACGACATGGGATAAAGCGTGCAGGCTACCTCTCCCCAGCCTAAACAAAAAGCCACCACATCCATCAGTAAATAGCCGAGCTTGTACCCCCAGGACGATGTTTTTTGTTTATTAGTCTCTTTCCAATCCCTTAGGTCTCTAGTTTCGGGACACTACGCAGCGCCTGAGGCGGACTGCGCCTGTGCACTCCTCATTTGCTGAACTCATCTTATCACTGACTTTCTCATGCATGTGAGGAGATAGTAGAATGTGAGCATCACGTTGACGCAGGTAGTGGCTGAATGTTAACATACAAAGCCAGAGGTGTTGATTAATGGAAGCGATGAAGCGACTTTCCGACCACCTGGCAACCAGATTGACCGAGTTGACACGGTTGAGGAAGAATGGGACTAAACTCATTGGCTACGCCCCCGGGGGCTATATGCCGGAGGAGCTGGTTTATGCCTGCGGCGCTGTGCCTGTCGGGCTTATCCGGGGCGGAGACCCGGAGCCGGTAGCGGAAAGCGCTGCCTATGTTCCCCGCTTCATAGATACATTCTGCAGGTCTCAGATCGGGTATAGAATGATGGGCGGTGACCCTCTTTACGAAATAATCGACCTTCTCGTCGTTCCTGTTACGGACCATAACATCAAAACGATAGCCGACTGCTTCAACTTTTTCACCAATACCAACGTATTCAGGTTTGGCGTTCCTCATCAAAAAGACGAACATGCCTTTGAATACTATCTTGCAGGTCTGCATGCGCTTAAGGATAAGCTGGAGGAGTTTACCGGCAACAAGATTGATGAGGGAAGACTGAAGGGAGCGATTGATTTGTGCAATAGGATGAGAGAGCTTTTGAAGGAGATAAGCCTCCTGCGCAAGTCCGAGCGGCCACCTATAAACGGCTACGAGTTTGTAAAACTGAATCATGCTTCGTTTATTGCCGATAAGCGAATCTTCATCGATGTGCTGGAGTCGATTCACGACGAGTTGAAACAGAAGCCTCCATCGGGCCCGGAGGGGCCAAGGATACTTCTGACAGGCTCGACCCTGGCTATGGGTGATTACAAGGTTTTAGAGATGGCTGAGAACGCCGGGGCATCCATCGTTATTGAAGAATTCGCCGAAGGGGTCAGACATTACTGTGAGAATGTTCGTGTCAACGGTGACCTTATGGAAGCACTTGCAGATAGATACTTCAGGAGAAGAGTGCCACCAGCCTGGTTCAGACCTTCGAGAGAAAGGTTAGACTATCTTATAGAGTTGGCCCGAGATTTCAGCGTAGACGGCATAATCTGGTACCAGCTCATGTACCGGAGCAGCTATGATATTCAGGCATTTTATTTCGAAAAACTGCTGAAGAAGGAACTCGATATACCGATGCTGAAGCTCGAATCAGATTACGATGTTTCCGAAAGGGGCCCTCTCAAGACAAGGATCGAGACCTTCGTTGAAATCACTAAGGCGAGGGGAGGAAGATAATCATGTATACCGAGCTTTTCAAGCTGTGCGGTTTTGAACCGGATGAGATAAAAAGGGAAAAGCCGAGAATCGATAAAGCATTCAAGATTCTGGGGATAGAGAATGAGGACATCAAGCGCGGCGAGAAGAGGCTGAAGCAGTATTTGGACATCGAGCTGCTGGGGGTACGTAAATTCCTCGGGATATGGATGAGGGAGCTTGTTAATCTCGTACTGGCACGAGAAGAGCACGAAAAAATAGTATACAGCGATTTCCCTATGGAACTCAGGCCGTTGATGTCAATGATGCTGTCAACCGATGAGAAGAAAGTTTATTTCGCCACCCCGGGGCAGATAATCAACATGACCGTGGGCCAGATTTTCGACAAACTCACTCCATTTCTGGTAGCAGGGGAGGAGAACGGCATGCCTCCGGGAAACGCCCATTGCGCTCTATATCAGACCCGGCTGGGGGCAATGGTGAAGGGCGTGATTCCCTTCCCCGACCTGTCAGTGATAGCGTCCTATCATTGCGACCAACCTGCAGAGGCAGAGCAACTGCTGCATGAGGTGTACGGCGTTCCCGTAGCATACCTCGATAGCTGCCCGGACGCGAACTGGGGCGACTGGCCTAAATACAATGACTACCGCGTTCGCTACTGCGGGTCACAGGCGCGCAAGCTCTTCCAGACATTCGAGCAGGTTATCGGTGCTAAGATGAAGGATGAGGCTATACGCATCGCCAATAAGGCAAACGCTATATTCCGCCTCAAGTTCCAGCAGTTGGTGGAACTTATGGGACATGCGGACCCTCAGCCCATAAGTCAGACAAGTCTGGTACACGCCTTCTTCCTGAACTCTATGCCTACAAGAGACATCGCAGGGAAGCAAGAAGCGCTGGAGATTCTGTGTGGTGAGGTGGAGGAGAGAGTTAACCAGGGCAAGGGGGTAGTGGAAAAAGGAGCTCCCGGTGTCTTCGTTACCGCTACGATAAGCGTCGACCCAGGTATTACGCGTATGATAGAGCAGGCGGGCCTGGCTATCCGTATACAAATACCGTTCTGGCTCAGCCCTTGGGTAATGGCCAGACACCCATACAGGGAGTGGGCAGACATGATTGGTGTAGGCCCTTGCCTGGACGTACCTCACTCCTGCCAAGCACATGTTGCTATCAACTTAGAGAACTGCAAGGCTTTTAACGTGGATGGGGCAATCGATTTCTATCCCTACTCATGCCGGGAGTGGGTGCCCACCGTCATGATAACCAAGAAGACCATTGAGAGAGAGTTGGGCATACCGGTGCTGGTACTGGAGGGGGACTGCTATGACACCCGGAACTACAGCGCTGGACAGTTGAGGACGAGGGTCGAAACATTCGCGGAACTGCTGAGAGCGGCCAAGACCGCTAAAGCCACATCAGGGAAATGACAAAGGCAATTACTGCAGGAGTTGATGTTGGGGCGGCTACTGCCAAAACAGTCATTATGGCAGATGGCAAGATTTTGTCCTATGCTGTTATACCGACAGGCGACAGTGTCGCTCGGGCAGCAGAAAAAGTGACTGGAGCAGCTTTAGAGCAAGCTCGGCTCTCCATGACTGACTTGAGCCTTGTCATCTCCACAGGGTATGGAAGGAGCGGCGTTACCTTTGCCCATAAAGCTGTAACAGAGATTATCTGCCATGCCAGGGGAGTTAACTTTCTAATTCCAGCAGCTAGGACAGTAATCGACATAGGCGGTCAGGATAGCAAGGTTATTGGTGTCCGCGAAGACGGCGTGGTGAGTGATTTCGTCATGAATGATAAATGTGCTGCCGGAACAGGTAGATTCCTGGAGGTCATGGCTGGAGTTCTGGGCCTGGCCATTGAGGGAATGGGGCCGATATCTCTGACCAGCAAAGAGCCATGCTCTATAAGCAGTACCTGCACTATTTTTGCCGAAACGGAGATGGTATCACTGCGCGCCGAGGGAAGAATCAGGGAGGACCTGGTCGCAGGAATTCATCGGGCTGTAGCTTCAAGGGTAGTGGTTATGGGCAGAACCGTCGGCTACAGGGAGCAGGTGGTGTTCACCGGAGGCGTCGCCAAGAACATAGGGGTTAAGGATGCTTTGGAAGCCGGGATTGGCCTTCCTATCCTGGTTCCGGAGGAGCCTCAGATCATTGGGGCTCTGGGAGCCGCTCTTATCGCCAGACGTGAGTTGGGTGTTCCCCGATAGATAGGCCTGGTTCTACGCTACACAGATTTCCGAGGCTCTCTTCTTCTTTGGCTTCACTCATTTGCTCGCTCTCTTATGCCAGAGCCCCATGTGCTTTTTGTGGGTCTCGTTCAAAAGCTTGTTCAGTCCGTATTTATCATAAAACTCCTGTTCCAGATGGTGGACCTGTAGCCACTCTGGCATCACGATGGTATCGAAAGTAGCAGGGAATCTCCCATATGTGTCGAACACGTAGTTGCAGTAATCCTTGGTCATCTGAATGACCTTCTTGCTGGGCACTGGATAGCCGGGCTGCACCTTCTTCCAGGTTTTATTAAAAGGCACTATCCCCTTGTAGTTGGTCGTGTACATGCCGTTCTTGCCGAACTTCTTCTCGATAAAGGCATCTACCGCGTCGTTCATGTTCTTGTAGTACGGCGGCTGGTAGCTTTCAAAGATTCCGTCCAGGCCGGCGGGATTCATACCCAGCATAGCGCCTGACCCTTCTTTAGCCATGTTGTAGCGAAAACCCAAGGATTGCAGCGCCAGTATCCCTATGTATCCCGTCATAATAATAGAGCCGAGACCCATAGCCTCCGCCATTAGCTGGATGTTTTGCAACGCATGAAATGGAGGAGCGAGGTTGCCCAGGAATATGGTATATTCATAAGAGGAGAGGGGAACATCGGGACCATTCAACGTCCCGTTATCAATCCATTTCTTTATCCCTGCCGGGCCTGTACCTTTAATGTCATCGAATACCTTGTAGCCTTCTCCCATAAAAATGGCTATCACGGAATCGAGATACTCTTCCGATATCTCCAGTATGGGCATGAACAGGGTGGTGCCGGGCTTGTTGGTGTTCCAGTGAACTATTCTTACTAAAGTCTCGGGCACCATGGCGAATCTGCCATCTGAGATCTTGACTGTATCCTTCTTGAAATACTCTGCAATTCTATCCCAATCTTCCTCCGTCTCGATTTCTACAGACTTGGTTGCTTTCTTAGGATCGTAGACAAAAAGTCCCTTGTCATTTGTGAAGAAAAGCTTCATGTTATGGACATTGCAGGCGTACGGAGTAGTCCTTCCCAGCCAGCTTGTGAACATACTCCCCTGCACGTCGTTAGTGGGCATATCGGCGGCAATAGTTCCTGTTATCCCTGTACCGGCCCAGCAGAGGACGGCGGTCTCTATATCATTCAAAGGCACCGGCGGATTCTTGGAGGCATATCTCAGCGTCCCCTCCTCCATCTTGCAGCCCAGGGGGAATCTGCGGGTTCTCCTGTGAGCCATCGCTTTGAGAAGTGGGTAATTAAATAGCTCTTTTACTTCCTTTTTGTCTTTAAGCATCGTTCCTCCTCTTTTGAGCCTTGGTTTAATCAGAATCGCCTATAATGCCCTTCAATTTACCGCAAACTTGAAACAAAATCAAACAATTGGATTGAGGGGATAAGTTTAAGACTCTTCCCTCTAATGACCCAGCCTTGGGGGCGAGGGCACATCATGCTGTGCCCCTACAGTTGGGAGATATGCCTATTTTTCGTTAGAACATACGGCCTTTCTCTTCCCAGGTCTTTCTCAGTCCCAGGCGCTGGGAAATCCTCTTATAGCAGTTGTAGGCGGAGAAACCCAGGGTACCGACGCCGCCGCAATGCTGGGAACCTGAAGCCAACCAGAGGTCTTCTATCCCTGGAACCTGATACTGGGAGAACTCAGGAATCGGCCTGAAATTTGCCCACTGGCTGGGGCTTTGATTCGAGGTGTACATGCAACCGTTTACCCAGTTAGGGTTTTTCTGCGAATATTCATAGGGTGTAGGTATGTTGACCCCTATAACGTTGTCCCAGGTCATGTTGGGAGCATATTTCTGCCACTCCTTTATAAGGCGGTCGCCTATTTCCCTTTTAACCTGTATCCACTCCTTCTCAGTCAGGTAGCTGGCGGGAGGAGGATGCCCCTCACCTACGAGGGCAATGTGCTTGCCCGGAGGCGCGTAGCTGGGGTCCCAGGGAGTTGTGGTCAGCTCGTACATGTACGTTCGCTCAGGCCAGTGACCTGGCCTGAGCGTATGCATTTGATAGCCGTAGTGGGTGTACATATATTCGACATCGGCATCGCCGAGAAATACTAGGCGTGCTTTGCCGCAGTCGGGATTCCACTCGGCAGCTTTATACTGAGCCCGCTCATGGAAGGCTATATGCCCCCAGAAGAGCTGTGACCTGTCTGTCAAAATGTTATCGATCTTCCTTCGAATTTCTGGGTCTATCTGCGCGTTACGGAGATGCCTACTGACCGTCTGCTTGATCTCGGCAGTATCTATCACCAACTTCTTAGCCTCAATCTCAGTGCCATCAGCCAGCTTGATGCCACAGGCGCGGCCATTCTTCACCAGTACCTCCTCGACATCGGCTCCGACGAAGAATTTACCCCCCTGCTCGCTCAAAGCCCGCTGAAGGGCATGGGCGACGTTGTGGAAGCCTCCTTCAGCGATGGCGAATGCCTGGAGTCCGGCGAAGGAGGGCATGGGCAGTAGAGCCTGCAAGGGTGGGGCGACATCTCCGGGCGCTATCCCGTTCATAAGCTGCCACTGCAGAGCGAAAGACCTCATTTCCGGGCTGTCGTATAGGTCGCGGACTACTTCATACTCTGTCATGAAGGGATACCTGGGGTCAATCCCGCCCTCCGGGTCTTTCAACAGGTCAGCGATGTAATCGGTCTCCCCAGGGAGAGGGGGAGGGTTGAACAGGACTTGCCCGTGTGAGTACATCCAGTTGTATAGCTTCTTCTCCAGGGCCTTTGCCACCCTCTCGGCATCCCTCGGGGATATCCGCTCCAGTTCTTTGAGATTTCTGTCAACGATTGCTTGGTTCGGGATGACTGTCCCCAGCTCCTCGTTCCACTCTAGGGCTCGATAGACGACTATACATCTGCCATCGGGGAATATTTTGGACATCATTACCTCGGGGAAAATGAACTTCAATCCCTTTTCCCCAAGATTGAAGTCGTAGTACGCCGGGCTCATCCAGAACGCACAAATCTCGGCATGAGGGTTACCCCGGAAGCCGGATGCTGGAGTGGGGACGGTGCAGGCAGCGCCGCCGAGCTCGTTTCCCTGCTCGAAGAGGCCTACGGTCATGCCGTTGAGAGCCAGGTAGCAGCCCATCACCAGTCCCTCTTTGCCTCCTCCGATTATTACAGCATCGAAGCTTGCGTCAGCCATTTCCGACTCCTTCATTTACTTCTATAGTTTCGAGCTTAAGAGCGAATGTATTTCATAATCATTTCGAACAGCGGAAAGACCATCTGATAAATTTTGTCTGAGACCATACTGGTTACAGACCGAATCGTATCGCCTCCGAAGTAGAGACCGCGTATGTTAGGAGACTGCATGTCAAGCTCTGTGGGCACCGCAGCCCAAGAATATCTGCCCCAGTTGAGCTGGAGGGTCATTCCTTTGAATTCGATAGCTTTGGTAAACCCTGGAAACGCCTTCTCCACAGCCGTTTCCCATCTGCTATTAGCTTCCTTAACCACGTTCATAGGGGTAGTAAGCCCAAAGGGAGTATCGGGAAGCCCGCCAGGGATATAAGAGTAAACGAGTTGATTCCCCGGCGGCTCCACAGCATTATAAAGCGAGCCCACGCACCAGTCTCCCACGTAGGTAGGTAGGCCATAGTCGGAATCGAAAATATGCACCCAGCCGGGCCCTTTCCTGGGAATAACTTCATCACGAAGAAGATAGAATCCGGTCAGGTCTTCGTAGGATAGCTTTGCACACAGCTCGATAGATTTGGCCCAGTCTTTTGTGAGGAATTCAGACCTGAGTATATTTCGTGCCACCGCTTCGAAGATAGGGATTGCGCAGATCACAACCGGAGCACTGTATTCTTCTAGGAATCGTGTTTTATTATTGTGAACAACCACCCCTTTGACCCTTCGATTTTCTATCAGAATGCTTCGAGCTCTCCTATCTGTGAGTACCCTTCCACCGTGGTCTTTGTAATACCTGGCTAGAGGGGTGATGACCATGTCCTCCATATTCCCCTTCTTGGGATACCAGAATAAGAGGGCTCCAACGCGGGGGAAGGTGCCCATGACATTGGCAAATGCCCCGTAATTAACGACTGTGGCAGGGGCACCCATAAGCGGAGCGGCCAACTCGAGAACCGCCTTCGCTATCGGGTCTTCCACATTCCTTTCGATCCAGCTGGCGAAAGTCACATTAACCAGTTTACGGCATTCCTCTTCAGAGGTATCTTCCATGATACGGAAGGCTTTCATAAGCGCCTGCCGCGATGGTTCCTCCATGGGAAGGCCGCTGCCAAAAGCAAAGAAATCGAAGAAGTTTTCCACTCCCTTCTTCGGGTCCATGGAGAAGTATTCAATCCCGTTGGGGTTGTCTTTACTGACTTTGCCCATGGTCCAGTCTACTACCTTAGCTTCCGGAGGGAAGCCCATAGAAGACAGGAACTTATACATGTAGGTCTCCCGGGGTGTGCGGACCATTGCCGTGGGCATGCGGACACCTTTATCCGAGCGGCAGCCATGGAAACGGACAGCGCGATACCGTCCTCCAAGAGTAGGTTCCCTCTCTATGATTGCTGAAGATACGCCTTCCCTAGCTAGCAAGCTGCCTATAGATAGGCCGCCGGGGCCTCCCCCTAGGATGATGACATCGAACTTGTTTTTCATGGCACCTCCTGCTGATTACAGATGGGCAGAATTATTTACAATTAGCAGATTACTCAAGCTATGAATGGTTCGTTATGATGCCTCGTTGTTCATTATGAAGGCTTGCCCTTTTACCTTGGGAGAGCAAACGTAGTGGGCTTATTTAACCTGAAATGGAGTTTTGTGGGGATTAGAGTAGCTCACAGGTTCTTTTCAGTCAAGCAAAATTATTCAACTTTTATATGATTTTTGTTTGACCCCTATAACGGTTTCTCGAAGGCACTCGTTAGCTAACCGAAGGAAGTTGTTCGTGTTGAAATCTTTGTCTCAAAAGTTGGGCTATTTTCTCGATAACCTCAGGCTTCACCGAAGCAAGTAGCTCCACCAGCTCGCCCAGAGAGAAAACCTCGGTAACGGTAATAGCCTTTTTTTTCACAGCTAATATGAAAGCCTGTTCTCTATTAGGTGCTTCTAATTTGGTGCATACCTGATAGAGAAATGATCTCACAGTGCTGACAGATGTATAAAGCTGCGCAGCTATCTCCTGATTGCTCAACCCGCGGGCAACGAGGGCAAGGACGTCTCGTTCTCTTTGAGTTAGTACCGTGCTCTGTTCGCTCCTTTGTTGAGGGTCATTTCCCTTTAGCGCGAAGATATCGTTGCTGGAAGTATTATGTCTCAGCAGCTCGGCGATTGCTTCCATAGTCCCTGGGCTCAGAGAGGAGAGCAAATCAGCCATCTCATCCAGGGAAAAGATTTCATCAACAGTGAGAATCTTCTTCCTGATAGCTGTAAAAACAGCTTCGACCCGGTTATGTGCTTCAAGCTTGATGCACGACTGATGCATCAATGCCTTGACTTTATTAATGGATGTACAAAGTCGCTGCGCGATCTCTTCGTTAGTCATACCCCGGGCAACCAGGACAAGGACATCTCGTTCGCCTTTAGTTAATATAACGTCCCTTTTTCTCATGGTGAGCCTTTCGGTGGTTTTCGCACCTTGCGCAGCATGCAGGAGAAGAATTGATCAGTCAGATATAGAAACGAATTTATCTACTTTCTTACAGGATTAATCGTATTTTGTCAAGTGATTTTCATAAGAGCG
>DAOUMT010000067.1:0-6280 GCA_034409195.1 Dehalococcoidia bacterium | reverse complement strand
GGGTGGGTGTTGGGGTAGGGGATGGAGTTGGTGTTGGTGTCGGCGTTGGAGTTGGTGTTATTTCTAGTAAACTCATGTCGTCGAAATAGACAGAAGCATACTGATCGGGGCCAGCGATTCTTACAATTCCTTTCACTGTAGCAGAAAGCGCATTAGTCGGGGCGATGCACGCACCTGTGGTGAAGAAGCAATAGTCATTTGGATAGTCTATCTTGCCTATATCATCATTTTGGCTGATTTCTTCACCGGTTCCATTTTCTCCTGCGTACCAGCAGATTCGTAGAGTAGTAATTGGTTCCCAGATGTTATCCTGATACATCCATCCGCTGAAGATATAAGTGTGTCCGGCTGACACATGAACGGTCTGACAGATGTAAGCCTCCATTTCACTAGCAAGAAGGATGCCAGCGAAATTGCCGTCATGGAAATGATTATCTATATAGGTCAGAGTGCCACCGTAATATTGCCATCCGGCAGTGCCATCTTCGAAGCCGGGGTTCTGTAAAAGATTAGCTCCATCGTCAGCGAGGAGGAGGATGGTCTCAGGTATTTGGATAGTGATTATAAGGAGAGCAAGAGTTATAGTAAGAGTTATTATTTGGGGAAGTTTCAATTTTGAGGGTATCTTTTCTTAGAAGATGCTCATATAATATCAGCTTCTGAGAATCAGTCAAGTTTTAAATGGATGTTCAACAGTTCTTATGCTTGAAGGGATTTTGTTGAACATGGTGACAGGCGTGCTATAATAGAGCCAGCGGAAGAGCAGGGAGGTCAATCTGGAATCTGCGGAGATAGCCAAGAAGGCTATGGAGGCTGCCCTCGATAAGCAGGCTGTTGATATCCTGATGCTGGATATCAGACAGGTGACTTCCTTTGCTGATTACTTTGTTATATGCAGTGCCGAAAGTGACCGCCAGATCGACGCCATCTGCGATGGAATCGATACGGTATTGAGTAAGGAAGGCATCAATATCTATCGTCGTGAAGGCAGTGCAGATTCAGGCTGGGTGCTCCTCGACCTCGGTTCGGTCATAGTGCATGTCTTCAACCAGACCACACGGCAATATTATGACTTAGAGCAGTTGTGGGAAAAAGCCACACCTGTAATCAGGATTCAGTGATCCAAGGCTCTACCTGCCGCTCATAGTTGACGATTTCCCGGGAAGAAAAGAACAGGCTGATTTCTTTTTGCGCGTTTTCCAGTGAGTCCGAGCCGTGCACTATATTGCGACCTATATCCAATGCTAAATCGCCTCTGATTGTGCCTGGCGCTGCTTTGACGGGATCAGTGGCTCCCATTATCTTGCGTACAACTTCGACTGCACTCTTGCCCTCGAAAACGGCTGCAATAAGAGGGCTTGAGGTGATGAAGCTCACCAGTCCCTCGAAAAAGGGCTTGCCCTTGTGGATGGCATAATGTTTTTCTGCCATCTCCCTGTCCATCTGGAGCATCTTCAGGGCCACAAGCTTAAGCCCGGTCGTCTCGAATCGTGAGATTATTTCGCCTATTAACCCACGCTGCACACCATCAGGTTTGACTAAAACAAGAGTTCTTTCCATTTCCTCATCCTTTACAAGTGTTTTTTTAGCTCGCCAGCCAGTTCAACAGCTTGTCGGTAACATCGTTGCGGTTGAACCTGGTTACTACTATTACCTCTACCTCCGGTCGTTCCTTTATTTTATCAGCCCAGGGATGGGAGGCAAGCATGATTGTGCCTAAAACCTTCTTCTCACTCCGCAGGGCCTCTACTACAGCATCCTTGAAAGATTGTGAGAACAACTCCATTTTACCGATCTCGTCTATCACTATAATGTCCTTGCTTTGTATCGCCTGCCTCAAAGCTGGGACAGCTACTTTGTCCATGTTTTCTATACCGACACCGTACTTGCCGACGCGATGCGGGCTGCGTACGCTGGTGTGGGCGAGCACGGCACTTTTACCATCGAG
This sequence comes from Dehalococcoidia bacterium, assembly GCA_034409195.1. GTDB lineage: Bacteria > Chloroflexota > Dehalococcoidia > SZUA-161 > SZUA-161 > JACWAE01. Next base: position 4,332 of record DAOUMT010000067.1, on the reverse strand, counting down.
GGTGATGATCTGGAATCCCTGACGTACACCCTGGCTGCGTATTTCATCGGTATAAAAGCCGCCGGCGCTTTTGTTAGCTTTGCTCAGCACTTCCTTAATAATAGTGGTCTTGCCGCTGCCGGGCTCGCCGCTGAGGAGATAAGCTCTTTTCATAACCAATCAGCTTAGCAACTTTACATAAAATACGTACCACTATGTTCACAGAGATGGTTACCTCTATAGAAAACGAGGTAACTCAAGTCCTGAGCACCAAATTTCTATTTGTTAATGTCTTAACTTACGGCTAACGGTAATTGCCGGCCTTCTCAGGTACAACGGCTCCAGAGTAGGGGAGTGGTCTAAGTCGCAAGACTTGAGCCTGCTCCAGCCCAGTTCAGCCAGGTAGCCAGCACGACGCAACCCTGCCGCGCCCTCGATAATCAGGGCTTTTCCTCTTAGCCTTTCTCTGAGCAGCGGCACTATCTCCAGAGGAATTCTACCGCAGAAGATAGTGCGGTGCTTTATTTCGGGTATCAAGGCTTCTAACGTTGTTATATGCTCCCCGGCTAGGCGGCACCACTTTCCTTTTTTAGTCTGGAAAAGAGCGGTGGCAATCTCGCCGCGCCCGGCATTCTGTATGGGACAGATAGGTAAGGTTGTAGAAGCGTAGGGGAAAGCCTCTACCTCGAGGGTACTGATACCTACCAGAGGTATATCCAGAGCCAGCGCAAGTCCTTTGGCGAAGCTCATCCCCACTCTTAAACCGTTGAAGCTTCCGGGCCCTTTAGCTACGATAATACCATCTATATCTTTGAGATTCAGCCTGGTTTGTTCCATAATGCAGAGCAGGTTCGGTGCCAGCTCTGTGGTGTGGTTCTGTCCGGCATGCCAGGTGAGTTCGGCAATTATCTCGCCCTGCGACGATAATGCGACCCCGGCAGTCTCGGTCGAGGTATCGATAGATAGCTCCATCGCTTATTTCTTGGCTCCTCGCGGTGCGCTCTTTAGCTTCGATAGCATCTTCAAATATCTTATGCCTTCGGGTATAAAGTTGAGCTTTCGTTTGAGCGGGGGAACGATTTGCATTTCGATGAGCAGGTGCTCCTCGGGGAGCACGCTCAACCCCTTATCTGCCCATTCCACCACACATACGCCGTTGCCATAGAGATAATCATCGAGACCCAATTGTGCTACCTCTTCCACTCTGTCGAGCCGATAAAGGTCTATATGATATAAAGGCAGCTTACCCTGATACTCTCTGACCAGTACGAAGGAAGGGCTGGCTGTGTATTCATGTATGCCCAGTCCTCTGGCGATGCCCTGAGTAAGACGGGTTTTACCTGCACCGAGCGGGCCCACCAGAAGTATGACATCGCCTGATGCCGCCAGCTCGCCCAGCTTCATCCCTATCTTGCGAGTCTGCTCCGGGCTGCTGCTGACTATTTGCAGCGGTTTCACTTTCTTGTCAGTCCGGGTGACTTGAAGTGGTCCCATCCTGTTTCATCCCGCTTGACTACTTTACCCTGTGAATTTAGAAGAGTAATTTGCCCCTGCTTATCATCGACTATCTCTCCGATCACCGTTATTTGAATTGACATAATCTTTTTAAGCTTGGCAATAGCATCATTTTTAGCCGTGAACAGTAGCTCGTAGTCCTCTCCCCCGGAAAGCGCCAGTCCCAGCGACTCCTTTTTGAAAGCAGATTTCAGCAGCGGGTGTATGGGCAGCTTGTTTGTCCACACTCTGGCCCCAACGCGGCTTGCCTTACAGATATGGGTCAGGTCGCTGAGCAACCCATCACTTAGGTCTATAGCTGCTTTTACACCGTGCTGCACTAGGACTTGTCCTTCGGCTACCCTGGGGCACGGTCTCAGATGGGCTTCTCTGAAAAAGGAGATTGTTTTCAAGTCAAGCTTGCGCTTTGATTTCAGTATCTTAAGTCCGGCTGCTGATAGCCCCAGATAGCCAGTGACGGTGATCTGGTCTCCGGGCGCTGCCGCCGAGCGAGTGAGCAGAGCACCAGATGTTTTTCCTACCAAACTGACGTCTATGATTACTACAGGAGCCCTGCTGATATTGCCACCGACGATATCAACATCGAACTCAGATGCTATCTCCTTCATACCTCGGTAAAGCTCGACAACGTTGTCCACCTCGGTCTCCGCTGGCAAGCCCAGCGAGACCATGGCGAAGCTGGGCGTACCGCCCATGGCAGCGATGTCGCTGATGTTCACCGCAAGCGCTTTCCAGCCCAATTCCCTCCAGGTAGCGATGTCCAGGGTAAAATGCACGTTCTGTATCAGAATATCTGTAGTGCCGAGCTGGATGGATTTGTCGGTGCGCCAGGCGGCGGTGTCATCTCCGATACCGACTACGAGGTCATGACTTTTAGCTTTGCCTACGGTCTTGGCAATAAGCTCGATTAAGCCGAACTCCCCCAGTTCCCATACTTTCATGGGTGTGATTATAGCTGCTTTGGTTCAAACCTACAATAACATAGCCAAACGCAATGAAACCTGATATATTAGCTTATAATATGCGTTGCGCAATTATCTCTGACATCCACAGCAACCTTACCGCCTTCCAGGCCGTGCTCCAGGACATCGAGACGAGAGGCGGATTTGATCGTATCTGGTGCCTTGGTGACATTGTCGGTTACGGCCCTGATCCCAAGGAGTGCATCGAGCTGCTTCGCCGATACGACCATATCTGTGTGGTGGGGAATCACGACTGGGGCGCGATAGGCAAGATAGACATTGATGATTTCAACTCGGAGGCTGCCGCTGCCTGTCGCTGGACCGGGCAGCAATTGGATCAGCAGGATGTGGATTACCTTGCTAATCTTCCACTTGTTGTCAGCGAGGGCGGTTTCACGATGGCGCATGGCAGCCCTCGTGAGCCGATATGGGAGTACTTGGTTTCGACACATATCGCCAGATTCAGTTTTGATTACTTTCAGACCAAGTTCTGCCTGGTGGGACACAGCCATGTACCTATGGTGTTTGAGCTGCTTGCCCCTGAAGGAGAATGCCTGCTGCACGAGTTTCTGGAGGATGTCCCACTTACACTTGACGGTAATCGCCTGATTGTAAATCCCGGCGGTGTGGGGCAACCTCGCGATGGCGATCCCCGTGCCAGCTACGCTATCTACGATAGTGACCGTAATATAGTCTGGCATCACCGCGTGGCCTACGATATCTCCAATACTCAGCAGAGAATGAGAGAGAAGGGACTGTCTTACGGGCTTGCGGCAAGGCTGAGCCACGGCTGGTGAATTTGGGGCTTACAATCAGGCGGCCTATTTATGACGGAGTCGTCTAGCCTGATTTGATGGCTGCATAGTGTCCATAAAGGATTGTCTTATTGCCTCGCAGGAATATTTGTCGGAAACCCTTGGCTTAGGTGGCTCCCCGACATCATCAATCTGCACGTGTATGAAGGAAGGACCTTCACGGCTCGAGAGCCTGGTCATGATTCGGGCCAGGGATAGGGCTTCGTTCACGCTGTATACGTTCTTGTAACCACAGCCCCGGGCTACTTTTAGAAAATCCACATCACCCGACACGCTCGGCTGACCCCCAGTAGATGCATAGGTGCCGTTGTCCAGTACAATGTGAATCAGGTTCTTTGCTACATGGTTTTTGCCATTTACTGAGGCCATAGCTCCCAGATGCATGAGGCATCCACCATCACCATCTATAACAACTGTCTTCTTGCTATCCTTCTGGTATCTCTCGACGCCAAGCGCTATCGGCAGGGCGTGTCCCATGGAGCCCATCATATAAAAGCATTGATTGTTCTTTTTCAATTCATTGGCTTTCAGAGCATAGCAAGCTTCTCTAGATATAAAGCCGTTTGTGGAGATATAACACGCTTTACCTGCTGTACCAGCGATTATGGCATTAACTGCGGCAGCCCTCGATAATCCTGAAGCAGACCTTCTATTTTTTGCCTCAACCTTTTCCCCTTTCAGCAGGTCTTCGGTCACCAGAAGTGCCGCGGGTTTCTTACTTGCTTTTATGGTGTTTATTATGGACTTTATCTCGCGTTTGTACTTCGCTGAAAGTACCTCGTAAGGAATATCAAATGTTTCCAGAATGCTCTTTAGCTTCGGACCCATTATGGCATGCTCCGGGGCATCTTTAATACCAGGCTGCCCCCTCCAGGCTATGAGACACAGTACCGGTATTTTATAAATTTGATTCAAGGATGTGAATGCGTTGAGTGTATTACACAGGCCGGAGTTCTGCATCAAAACCACCGGGATTCTGTTCGTAGCAAGGAAGCTGCCGGTCGCCATCCCCATCGCTATGGCCTCGTTGGCCGGATTTACCAGCTCACATTCGCTATCGC
>DAOUMT010000066.1:0-7830 GCA_034409195.1 Dehalococcoidia bacterium | reverse complement strand
CTCCCGGACACTGGTCATTCTGCTGGCAACGAATATCTCGGCAGGTGACAGAGAGCAGCCTGAAAACTCAATTAGTTCGACGAACCTGAGCGGGCTGCGGTTACGAAATTGAAGCACGCCCCCGAACCTGGAATCCAGTGGGACGCCGGCCCTTAGCAGAACGCCGTTTATTGCTACATTCGACACTGTGGCCAACCCTATTTTACGCGGCGGCACTGGTATTTCGCCAAGCGACTCTCCCTCGAATGCCACAGCCACTAAATCGCTGACACAGAGACCGGCTTTGAAGGAATCTCTCATCGCAGCAAGAGCTTTCCTGAATTGTTCCTTGGGAAACAGTGAAGTATTGATGGGGACCTCTCCCGTATGTTTCTCCAGATTGAAAGAGGTTTGATATGCCAGCAGTTCGATCTTGGCAGCTATAGAGGCCACCCTGTCACGTACCAGAGCACCGCCTAGCTCCTCTATTCCTCTCTCAGTAATAGACCTGCCATCCCTCGTTCCCACAGGTCGAGTGAGACCTCGACCATCCATTAGCTTGAGGTGGTACCTGACTGCTCTTTCGCCCAGCTCGATCCCGAAATCGTTTAAACGACGGGCGATAACCCTGTCGCCCAGCGGCTCCTGAGAATCGCTGAGCACTTTTAGGATTGCTACTATTTTTCTTTCTATATCTGGAGTCTCTTGGCCTATCATATTTCACCCCCGCTCAATAAGCGTAGTGCCTTCCGTAGGGCCTGAGCCACCGTGGATACAGCTTGCTGAACTTTTGCTTGAGTATCTCTTCAGCATCATAGTTGAAATAGGAGGCAAACTCGCTGACAAGTTCTTTAAGGGTCTGACAGTCTTTCTCTCCCAGTTCAGCAACCCCCACCTCTTTGCCCAGTTGATAATTATCCACGCTGCCCCTCATATAGATGACGCCGCCGTGCATGCCGGTGCCGATGAATTTGGCTTTGTGATGTTCACCCTCTTTCAGATTGAGGCCAAGCAGGACCACAACGCCACCAGCCATGTACTCTCCGAAAAAGTCCTGGGCTGTGCCCCCGATGACTAGCGCTGGTTTTTTATCCTGGTACTCCTTCATGTGAATGCCGGCCCTGTAGCCCACGTCCTCGCGGACAAAAATCTTCCCGCCTCTGGCCGAGAGGCCGATAATATCTCCAGCGTGACCATGAATAATAATCTCGCCGTTGTTCATGGTATTCCCGCAGCCATCCTGGGCGTTGCCGCGGACAATAATCCTGGGCCCATCCATGAACGCACCCAGATCGTTCCCCGGCACGCCGAATATCTCAATCTCAACCGCTTTGTTCAAGTCCGTGCCAATGTATCTCTGGCCGTAAACATTCCGGAGCTCGATCTTCTGGGTCCCGTTCGAGACCACTTCCCTCAGCTTTTCATTGAGCTCGCGATGGGAAAGCCCGTAGGCATCTATCTTCACTATGGAGTTAGTTTTCTCACTGTGAACTTTCTCTGTCATTCTAGCTACCTGCCATTCTTACTCCCAGAATTTCCAGCTCCGTGTCAGTCAGTCCCACGCCTCGCAAGTGCAAGCGGTTCCCTCTCAGGCTTTCCAGGGCATTGACTCCCATGCCGCCCAGGATATCCTTGAGCTCCAAACTCCAGCCGCGGAGCAGATTAGCCAGCCTTCTGGCTCCGATGTCGGGGTTGATCCTCTTGGTCAGGGCAAGGTCTGTTGTGCAGATGCCCCAGGCGCATTTGCCTGTGTGGCATTGCTGGCAGAGGCAGCAGCCCAGAGCAACCAGGGCTGCGGTGCCGATATAGACTGCATCTGCGCCTAAAGCGATAGCCTTAGCCACATCTCCGCTGCACCTTATACCACCGGAGATCACCAGGGACGCCCAGTTTCGAATCCCCTCCTGCCTCAGCCTGCTGTCCACTGCGGCAAGAGCCAACTCGATAGGTATGCCCACATTGTCTCGGGTGACTTTGGGTGCGGCGCCGGTAGAGCCTCGCAGTCCATCGAGTACTATGATATCCGCTCCGGCTCGCACCATTCCGCTGGCGATGGCTGCCGAGTTATGGACAGCGGCTATCTTGACTGAAATAGGCTTGGTATAGTTGGTAGCCTCTTTCAAGGCATGGACGAGCTGTGCCAGGTCCTCGATAGAGTAGATGTCATGATGAGGAAACGGCGAAAGGGCATCCGTGCCCTTGGGGATCATCCGGGTCATGGATACCTCGGCGCTAACCTTCTCACCGGGCAGGTGTCCGCCTATGCCGGGCTTAGCTCCCTGACCGATCTTTATTTCAACCACGGCTGCGGTATCGAGGTACTCCTGGTGGACGCCGAATCTCCCTGACGCCACCTGCACTATTGTGTTAGCACCGTACTTATATAGCTTCGGATGAAGCCCGCCTTCCCCCGTGTTCCATAAAGTGCCTGCCTCAGTGGCCGCCCGTGCCAGGGACTCATGCACATTGATGCTCACTGCTCCGTAGGACATGGCAGCGAACATTATGGGTACATCTATCTTGACCTGAGGAGCAACCCTGGTCTTCAAGCTCATATTGTTCGGCTCTATCTCGACTTTATCTGGCTTTCTGCCCAGATATGTGGTAAGCTCCATCGGCTCGCGCAGGGGGTCGATGGAAGGGTTGGTCACCTGGCTGGCGTTGAGAACCAGATGGTCCCAGTAGATGCGGTAACTCTTATCGTTGCCCATACCTGTAAGAAGGACACCTCCGGTCTCGGCCTGCTTGATGATGTCCTCAATCGCTTCAGGACGCCAATTGAAATTATCTCTGTATTCCAGAGGATTTCTTCTCACATTCAGCGCGCCGGTGGGGCAGAACATGACGCAGCGATGACAGCCGACGCACTTTCCTTCGTGGCTCCTAACAACATCTTCCTCAGCATCATAGTAGTGATTTTCAAAAGAACATTGATTAACGCATACCTGGCACTGAATGCAGCGCTCAGGATCTCGCTCAACTATGAATTTTGGCGGTAAATATGTCTTCACGTTGTCCCCCTGCTATCTCCTGACCGGAATCCCTCTCTCAGCCAGATAGTCCTTTGCCTGGCGAATCGAGTAATTGCGATAGTGAAAGATGCTGGCAGCAAGAGCGGCGTCGGCCTTGCCCACCACAAGCGCTTGATAGAGATGTTCGAGGTTGCCTGCGCCCCCGCTGGCTATTACCGGCACGGGCAGCGACTCGCTCATGACGCGGGTTAGCTCCAGGTCATATCCGCTGCGGTGACCGTCGGCATCCCAACTGGTGAGGAGCACCTCACCGGCACCAAGCTCGACAGCCTTCCTGGCCCACTCCACAGCGTCGATACCTGTCGGCTTGCGCCCTCCGTGGGTGCAGACCTCCCATCTGGGCGCTCCGTCGCTATTCACTCTCTTGGCATCTATAGCTAAAACTATGCACTGCGAGCCGAACCTTTTCGCCCCCTCGCTGATGAGCTTGGGGTTGAGCACAGCCGCCGTATTGATTGTTATCTTGTCCGCGCCTGATTCCAGCATAAGCTTCATGTCGCGCGTACTGCGCAGTCCGCCACCCACAGTGAGCGGAATGAAAACCTGCTCTGCTACCTTTTCAATCACTTCCACCATGGTTTTACGTCCCTCGGGTGTGGCTCCGATGTCCAGAAAGACCAGCTCGTCGGCGTCCTGCTGGTAGTAGAACGCAGCCAACTCCACAGGGTCACCGGCGTCGCGAAGCTCAGTGAAGCTCGTTCCTTTAACCACGCGGCCCCCTGTTACGTCCAGACAAGGGATGATCCTCTTGGTCAACATGGTTGAGTCCTACTCAGCAACCTTCGGTTCTGCTCTTTTTGCCTTGCGTTTCTCAGCGCCCTTAAGCGCGGCATGCTCGATCACACGCTCAACGCAGTTAGGGCACCAGCCCTCGAAAACGTGGTCGAATCTCCTTAGCTCCTTGCTCAAGTACTGGCCGTATTCTGTCAAAACCACCGGATTGCCGCATTTAGGGCAAACCCCTTTTACTGTTTTCACTTATACCACCTCCCTACCTGGCGCCACTTATTTTGCCGAGTGTCTCCGCTTTCGCACTTACCGGAGCGCCTTGCGGCTTCAGCCTGCCTATAATAGGTTCCCCGCCCATAGGAATCCAGGTTCGGTCCGGCTCCGAGCAGATCAGGCGAATAGCCGATTCCTCGGAGGAAAGATAAAGCTTCTGGTCTTTCACCCCTACTGTGAGCGGACGCAGCCTTATCCTGTCGGTGAGCCCGATCATCTCGCCGTGATGGGCCACTATTATGGTGAAAGGCCCGTTCATCAGCAGGCTGGCATATACCTGCCGCAGGGCGCGAAACAGCTTCTGTTGGCCTTCGGGAAGGCGCTCTATGTCACTCCAGAAAGGAGGCGCCAGTATCTTGGCAACTATCTCTATAGGAAGCCCGTGCCTTCGCACCAAAAGGTCTACGGCGTAGGCTATAACCTCGGTATCGGTCTGCAAGGTGCAATGATAGCCGAACTCCTCGAGGTAGCGCCTGTTTGTCCCGTAGGAGGAGATCTCGCCGTTATGGACGACCGTCCAATCCAGGATGTTGAAAGGATGAGCTCCGCCCCACCAGCCCGGTGTGTTGGTGGGGAACCTGCCGTGAGCCGTCCATATATAGCCTTTGTATTGCTCTAGACAGAAATATTCGGCTATCTCCTCAGGGTAGCCCACCCCTTTGAACACTGCCATATTCTTGCCGCTGGAGAAAACGAAGGCATCTCTTATTCCGGTGTTGATTTTCATCACCATTTCCACAACATAATCATCCTCAGACAGCCCGCATCCATCCTGCGGTTCTGCCTTGAGGAAGTAGCGCCATACTAACGGCGGATTCGATATGGCGGGCGTAGGTTGCGTCGGTACCTCCTCGGCAGCTACGAAGCAGAACCCCTGCTTGAGAAAAGCCTCTACCTCTGACTTTGCTTCCTGGCACAGGTACATTATGTGAAAGGCGTAGTAATCTGCATATTCCGGATATAAGCCATAGACAGCGAACCCGCCCCCCAGTCCGTTGCCGCGGAAATGCATGTTGGCTATGGCTTTAATTACTCCTTTGCCGGAAAACGTCTTTCCACTGGTGTCCATCATGCCGAAAATGGAGCAGGCGTCTATCGCCTTATCGTCAGAGTAGGGGTTGTTTATCTTACTGAGGTCTTTCATCTTTTGAGCCCTCCTATAATAGTGACATCTTTCTTCAATCGCCTCTGCCACAGCTCCCTGGGCAGAGATATCAGGCCGAAGTTATCGCTCAAAAGCATCTTCTTGAAGTTGCTCACTTTGACTCTGTCTCTCATCAGACCGAAGAGTATGCCTGCCGTTTCGGTAGCGCCCACGCAGACCATTCCTATAATCAGGTCATCCTTCAGGACTACCCTCTGATAAACACCGTCCTTTTGTTTGTTAATAAGCTCGTAGCCATCACCCTCCGGTGGGACTGCTATACCCGCTGCGGCGATGTCTAGGCCGAAGTAATTGAGCGAGTTCATTCCCGTGCCGCCGGGATATTCAGCTTTGACTCCGGCCATGTTGTAGCCGGCAACCCTGCCTCCGACATAGGCATTGGGCCAGATTGGCGTCAGCCGGTTGGCGCAGTAGATGAAATCGTAGGCCTCCGCTGCGTCACCGCAGGAGTAAACATCGGGATAGCTCGTAGCCATGTGATTATCTACTACTATACCCCTGTTTATCTTTATCTCTGTACCTCTGGCAAGCTCGATGCGCGGAGAAACCCCGATAGCGACTACCACCATGCTGCATGGTATGTCCTCTCCGTTGTCCAGCGTTACTCCATTCACCAACTCTTTGCCGGTAATCTCAGCCACAGTGCGTCCTGTGATGATTCTGATACCGGCCTTCTTTAAAGCCTCCTCTGCAATCGAGGATGCCTGCTCATCCAGGATGGTGTTCAGGATTCTGTCCTTCATTTCCACTACCGTGACCTTAACACCGCGCTTTTTCAGGGCTTCGGTTACGCTTATGCCGATAAGTCCGCCGCCGATGACTACCGCGCTGCTGGCATTCTCGATGAATTCGCCGATGGCCTTGGCATCGTCGAGCGTGGTGAAGGTGAAGATGCCCCTTTTCCCGGCCCCTTCCATCTTCGGGACTATGGGCACTCCTCCGCTGGCTATCAGCAGCTTCTCCCAGGAGATAGGCTCACCGTTTTCAGTCTCAATGGTATGGTTGCCGAGGCCCAGACTTCTTACCTTCTTCCCCAAGATTGAGGTGATATTGTTCCGACTGTAAAACTCGAGCGGACGGAAGAGCATACTCTCGAGGTTGCGCTCCCCGGTCAGGTACTTCGAGATAAGCGGGCGGGAGTAGCTGGGATAAGGCTCGTCGGAAATCATGATAATAGAGCCTTCCTTATCCACCTCGCGTATCGCCTCGACAGCCCCTATGCCTCCTGCCGAGTTCCCTATTATGAGGTATTTTGTTTTCAGCGACTTCGTCTTTGACACGGTATCTACTCCTTGGCCCCGGCCATCTTCAAGAAGTTGTCATACATCTTCAATCCGATGGTGCCGCTTTTCTCGGGGTGAAATTGAGTCGCCACCAGGTTATTCTTAATAAGCACGCTGCACAGGGTTACGCCGTATTCAGTGGTCCCGGCTACGACAGTGCTATCTTCCGGCTCGGCGTAATAGCTGTGAACGAAATAGAAGTTCGATTCATCGGGGATATCATCGAAGATGGGATGCCTGACTAGCTGTTTCACCTGATTCCAGCCTATGTGCGGCACCTTAAGCCCTGCGGGCAGTTTCCTGACTGTCCCCGGAATTATCCCCAGGCACTCGTTCCAGCCCCCTTCCTCAGTCGACGACATCAAAACTTGCATCCCTACGCAAATAGCGAACAGCGGCTGGCCCTGGCGTATTACTTCCCGAATAGCTTCATCCAGGCCGGATTCTTTTAGGCTCTGCATGGCATCTGCGGCCGCACCGACGCCGGGGAAAATCACAGCGGCAGCATTCCGCACATCCTCTGGCTCCCTGGTAACCTTTGGCTGGTAGCGCAGTTTAACCATAGCATTGGTGACACTGCGCAGATTTCCGGCCCCGTAGTCGATTATGGCAATCACCTGACTTCACTCCCATCGGTGCTCAGCACCAACGCTTCATTGGGACAATTAGCAACACAGACCGGTATATCCTTATCAGCGCAGAGATCGCACTTGGCGATAACCTTGTTGTTTGTATCTTTGACCAGGGCGCCGTTGGGACATGCCAGTATGCAAGTCCAGCATCCGGCGCACTTCTCGGTATCGCATGTAACTATGCCGGTCGCCGGGTCCTTGCGCATGGCGCCTGTCAGGCAGGAATAGACGCACCAGGGCTCGGTGCAGTGACGGCATTGGATGGAGAAGCAGACCTCCCCGTCCCTCTCCACACGGATGCGGGGCATGGGACGGGGGCTTTCCTTCTTAAAAGCCTTGATTACGTTCTTGGAACGGGAGTGCTCTGTCTGGCAATAGACCCGGCAAAGGCCGCAGCCGATGCAGACCTCCTCATTTATCAGTATCTTCTTCACCTTGTTACCCTCATTATGGGCAAGCGGTTAGCGGCAACCGCTTGCCGTATGTTTTGAGGATATCACCTTTATTTCAATTTGTCAATAGTACTAGACCCGGAAAATGATACGAAATTATGTCAAAAATTGCCGTATCAATCATTAACGTCTTCTTCTGCGTCATTGCGAGGAGTCCTTCCTGAATGGGAAGACGACGCGGCATTCTCTGTTGGTACGAAGGGGCACGAAGAGATTGCCACGGCCTCCTTCGGATGGCCTCGCAATGGGTATATATGCCAAAAATGTGTGCTATTTGGGGACATA
>DAOUMT010000065.1:0-13022 GCA_034409195.1 Dehalococcoidia bacterium | reverse complement strand
CCGCTTCTCCTTCTGTATCAGATTCCTTTTCAGCCTCAACTTCTTCCCCACCCTCTGCAACAGGCAATGCGGGACGTTTTTTCGCAGCCAGCGAAAACTCGCTGCGGGCAGGTATTAGCTTGCCGATGATGACATTCTCCTTGAGCCCTGTCAGCCTGTCGGTGCTTCCCATAATCGCAGCTTCGGTTAGCACCCTGGTCGTCTCCTGGAAGGAAGCCTTGGCCAGGAAGCTGTCGGTGTTCAGAGCCGCTCTGGTGATTCCCAGGAGCACAGGCTTGGCCGTTGCGGGCTCGCCTCCCTCAGCCAGCACCTTGGCATTGATATCCTCATACAACAGGCTATCGACCAGGTCGCTGGGCAAGAACTCCGTATCGCCGGGGGAGTCGACCCTGACCTTGCGCAGCATCTGGCGCACGATGATTTCAATGTGCTTGTCGTTAATATTTACACCCTGGGAGCGGTAGACTTTTTGCACTTCGTCTACCAGGTACTGCTGGACTGCCTCACGCCCTCTTATGTGCAGGATATCCTGGGGATGAATCAAGCCTTCGGTAAGCTTGTCCCCCGCCTTCACCCTGGCCCCATTCTCCACCAGAATCGGGGTCAAGGGAGACACCAGGTATTCACGGCTCTCCTTTTCCTCATACAGAACGGATATCTGTTTTTTACTTACCTCAACCTTGCCCCCTACCCGGGCAATAAGAGGCGGCGCAACAGCGGCTTCCTTTGCTTCTTTTTTCGCTTTTCTTTCTTCAGCAGCGACCGGCCGTGCCAGCACAGTGGCAGCGTCGACCCACTGCTCGTTCTCTACCATCACCTCGTAACCTTTAGGTATATTGTAGTCATCGCGGTAGACCTCGGAGCTGGTGACCCTGATCTTCCTTCCCTCTTCGCTGCGGTTTATCTCGGCTACACCCTCGATCTCCGAGATGATGGCCTGGCTCTTGGGCGACCTAGCCTCGAACAGCTCCTCGACGCGAGGCAAGCCGCTGGTGATGTCCAGTCCAGCTACACCGCCGGTATGGAAGGTACGCATGGTTAGCTGAGTTCCGGGCTCTCCGATGCTCTGGGCAGCGATAATTCCGACTGCCTCTCCCATGGAAACGAGATGACCCCGCGCCAGGCTTCTGCCATAGCACATCTGGCAGATACCCCGCCTTGACTGGCAGCTCAGCGGAGACCTGACCTGAACCCTCTTAATCCCGGCTTCGATAATCAGTTTCGCTTTATCTTCGTTAATCTCTTCGTTGCGGTTGACGATAATCTCGCCAGTCTTGGGATGAGCTACAGGGGCAGCAGCCATGCGCCCCACAATGCGCTCAGTAAGCGGCACCATAAGCCCCTTGTCAATCGGCTCGGAGACCCACATGCCAGCTATCGCCCCACAGTCCTCCTCGCTGACTATAACTTCCTGTGATACATCAATGAGTCTTCTGGTTAGGTAGCCGCTATCGGATGTCCTCAGCGCGGTGTCAGCCAGACCTTTGCGGGCACCGTGCGTAGATATGAAGTACTCCAATACAGCAAGCCCCTCACGGAAGCTCGACTTAATGGGCAGGTCGATAATCCTGCCCGAGGGGTCTGTCATCAAGCCTCGCATGCCGGCCATCTGCCTTATCTGAGAGATATTACCTTTGGCGCCCGAAGAAGCCATCAGATAAATAGCTCCATATTTATCCATAGAGCGCTCCAGAGCAGCCTGGATTTCCTCAGTCGCCTGCGTCCAAATGTTCACTGCGCTATTGTAGCGCTCATCTTCCGTAATCAAGCCTCGCTGAAACTGCCCGTCTATCTCAGCAATTCTACCCTCAGCCTGCTCCAAAATCTTCGCTTTGTCCTTGGGGACTTTCACATCGTTAATGGCGATGGTCATGCCCGATTTGGTAGCGTAGTGGAAGCCGAGAGCCTTGATTTTATCTACCATGTTAGCAGTGCCCTCATTGCCCAATTGCCGATGGCACTCAGCAACGATACTTTTCAGTACCTTCTTGTCCATGAGTTGATTCCGAAAGCCAAGCTCCTTGGGTAAGACCTCGTTGAAAATAATGCGGCCAACGCTTGTCTTGATTCTCTTCATAGCGTCATCGGGGTCCCTGACCTCAATCTCCGCATTGGTATCAACGACTCCCATTTCATAGGCAAGCTTGGCTTCATCAAAGCTGCTGAATACCATGCCCTCGCCCTTCATACCGGGCTTCAGCATAGTCAGGTAGTAGCAGCCAAGAACGATATCAAGGGTTGGCGCTACCACGGGATCTCCAGAGCTGGGCAGCAGCATATTGTAGATGCTGAGCATCACTTTGTTCGCCTCTTCGACCGCTGCCTTAGATAGAGGCACATGGACGGCCATCTGGTCGCCATCGAAGTCGGCATTAAAAGCCACACAGACTAACGGATGCACCTGGATGGCGCTGCCGCCGATAAGAACAGGCTGGAATGCCTGGATGCCTAACCTGTGAAGCGTTGGTGCACGGTTTAGAAGGACAGGCCGCTCTCCCACAACTTCTTCGAGGATATCCCAGACCTCGGGCTTGCCGCGTTCCACGATACGTTTGGCGCTCCTGATATTAAGAGCCAGTCCCCTGCCCACCAAGCGACGCATGATAAACGGCTTGAACAGCTCGAGAGCCATTCTCCTGGGCAGGCCACATTGATGCAGCTTCAGCTCAGGGCCGGCTACAATCACCGACCTGCCGCTGTAGTCCACACGTTTACCCAGAAGGTTCTGCCTGAACCTGCCCTGCTTGCCGCGAAGCATATCCGAAAGGGACTTCAGCTTATGGTTGTTTCCGGTTACTACCGCCCTGCCCCGCCGACCGTTGTCGATCAAAGAGTCGACTGCTTCCTGAAGCATGCGCTTCTCATTGCGGGTAATGATCTCCGGAGCGCCTATCTCCAGCAGACGGCGCAGGCGGTTATTGCGGTTGATAACTCTGCGATAGAGGTCATTCAAATCGCTGGTGGCAAATCTTCCGCCATCGAGCTGCACCATAGGACGTAGCTCAGGGGGTAAAACCGGGAGCACAGTAAGAATCATCCATTCCGGCTTGTTGCCGCTCTTGCGAAAAGCCTCGACAACCCTCAGCCTTTTAATAGCTTTCTTGCCCCGCTGTCCTGATGTAGAGGCTGCTTCACGATACAGTTCCTGCCGCATCTGATCCAGGTCGATATCGCCCAGTATGTCGAGTATAGCCTCCGCCCCCATGCTCGCATTGAAAATATCGCCCCATCTTTGCTTCAGCTCGCGGTACCTGGTTGCGCTGAGCAGCGTTAACGGCACAAGGCCCTCCAACTCCTCAATTTTTTCCCTGAGCTCGCTATCTAGTTTCCTTTTTTCTTCTACATTTTGCTGCTGCAGCTCTTTTATCTCCTGCTGAGCTTTGTCACTGGCCTCTGCTTCCCCTTGCGGTTTCAGGTTCTCAATCTTATCTGTCAGTGCCTTCTCTTTATCCGAGAACCGCTGAGCCATATCATCGCGAAGCCGTTGCAAGGCCTGGCTTCTCTTTTCCTCGTCAACACCGGTGATGATGAATTTGGCAAAGTAGATTACCTGCTCCAGGTTGCGCGGCGAGATATCGAGAAGCAGCCCCATGTGGCTGGGCGTGCCCTTCACGAACCAGATATGGCTAACAGGGGCAGCCAGATTGATATGCCCCATGCGCTCCCTGCGCACCTTAGAGCGGGCCACCTCGACGCCGCATTTATCGCAAACAATACCTTTGTAACGAATCTTCTTGTACTTACCGCAATAGCACTCGAAGTCCTTGGTCGGCCCGAATATCTTCTCACAGAAAAGGCCGTCCTTCTCGGGCTTCAAAGTACGATAGTTGAGAGTCTCAGGTTTGGTAACTTCTCCGTAAGACCAGCCCTTGATTTGCTCCGGAGATGCCAGAGAGATTCGAACAGTAGTGAAGTCATTGACCTCGAGCATTACTCACTCTCCTCAAAACCAGCCAGATTTATTCCCAGTCTGGGCGCCTCTGCCGCAGTTTCCATCAGGTATGTTACCCTCTCCTCGTCCTCATTGAGCACCTCTATGGCCAGACCCAGGCTTTGCAGCTCTTTAACCAGAACCTTGAACGATTCCGGTACCCCCGCTTCCAGTATATCCTCGCCATTTACTATGGCCTCATAGGTTTTCACCCTTCCCACTACATCGTCGGACTTAACAGTGAGCACTTCCTGAAGATTGTGGGCTGCTCCATAAGCTTCCAGTGCCCACACCTCCATCTCTCCGAAACGCTGCCCACCGAACTGTGCCTTACCACCCAGAGGCTGCTGCGTTATCAAAGAATAGGGACCGGTAGACCTGGCGTGTATCTTGTCCTCGACCAGGTGAATCAATTTCATCATATATATGTTGCCCACCGTCACCGGCTGGTCTAAAGGCTCGCCGGTGCGGCCATCATAGAGAACTGTCTTGCCGAAGATGGGCGGTGACACCCCCTTCTCCTCACCAACCTTCTCCACCATCTTATCGAGCTTGTCGCCGCTCAGCGAAGAGGCATCCTCCCCCACTTCCTCCAGCCACAGCCGGAGACATGCCTGCCTGGCCTCACCCTTAAATTTATCACTGAATATCTTTTCGCCATCATAACCATGTTCATTAAGCCAAGATTTGACCTCCTCTATCTTAATGCTGCCCCCATCGCTCTCCCAGTCGACTGCCCCCGCCTTATGCGCTAACCATGCCCGCGCCAGCGCATCTTCAAGAGAATCATCATCAGCCCCGTCGAAGACCGGCGACAGTGCCTTAAAGCCCAGGGTGCTTGCTGCCCATCCCAGGTGCGTCTCCATGAGCTGGCCGATGTTCATTCGGGAGGGGACACCCAGCGGGCTGAGGATAATCTCAACCGGACGGCCATCGGGCAGGAAAGGCATGTCTTCTTCCGGCAAGATGCGGGCCACCACTCCTTTGTTGCCGTGACGACCCGCCATCTTATCACCTTCGCATATCTTTCGCATTTGAGCCACGAAAACCCGCACCATCTTATTGACCCCGGGCGGCAGGTCGTGGTTATCGTCGCGGTTGAGTTCTCTCACGTCTATAACCTTGCCGTACTCCCCGTGGGGCACCCTTAGAGATGTGTCCTTAACCTCGCGGGCTTTTTCACCGAATATGGCCCGCAGGAGCTTCTCTTCAGCGGTGAGCCCTCTTTCTCCTTTGGGGGTTATCTTACCTACCAGAATGTCACCTGAACCAACCTCGGCGCCAACGCGGATAATGCCGTGCTCATCCAGGTTGCGCAGGCTTTCTTCACCGATATTGGGTATATCTCTGGTTATCTCCTCGGGACCCAACTTGGTATCCCTGGCCTCTACTTCGTATCTTTCGATGTGAATCGAGCTGAACCTGTCTGCCTTAATCAAGCTCTCAGAGATCACAATGGCATCTTCAAAGTTGTAACCTTCCCAGCTTAAGAAGACGCAAAGAACATTCTGCCCCAGCGCCAGCTCTCCGCCTTCCGTAGACGAGCCATCCGCCAGAACCTGACCGCGCTTGACTCGATCGCCCTTGCTCACCAGAGGCCTCTGGTTTATGCAAGTCCCCTGGTTGGAGCGGGCAAACTTGATCAGGGAGAAAGGATGCTCTTCCCCTTCATCATCCTTAATCACAATCCCGTTGGCCGAGACCGATATTACCTCGCCATCGCTGGGGGAAAAGAGCACCTGGCCGCTGTCACGAGCTGCCTCTCTCTCCATGCCCGTAGCGATCAACGGAGCCTGGGGCTGAATCAGCGGTACAGCCTGACGCTGCATATTAGAGCCCATGAGAGCACGGTTAGCGTCGTCGTGCTCCAGGAAAGGTATCAGTGAGGTGGTTACACTGACGATTTGCCTCGGCGATACATCCATGTAGTCGACCCTATCAGGCACTTCCATCAGGAACTTCTCACCGTGCCTGACCTCGATTTTCTCCACGGCGAACTGATTCTTCGCATCGAGGCTGGTGTTGGCTTGAGCTATTATATAGTTCTCTTCCTCGTCGGCAGAAAGGTATTTGACCTCCTCCGATACGAAAGGTTTGATTTTAATATTGCGCGAAGACAGGCTGCCAAGCTTGCGGGCTATCTCCTGGGTTATCACAGTCCCTGCTTTAGCCACCACCTCCTTCTTCGAAGTGACGACGTCGTCAGCAACGGTCTTGCCCGGAAGCTCAGGCGATTTATTATTCAGCTCTTTAATAACCTTCCGGTAAGGGGTCTCTATGAAACCGTATTCATTGACACGGGCATAGGTAGCCAGAGAGCCAATAAGGCCGATGTTGGGCCCTTCAGGGGTTTCAATAGGACATATCCTGCCATAATGGGAATGATGCACGTCGCGGACATCGAATCCAGCCCTCTCACGAGAGAGGCCTCCGGGGCCTAACGCCGACAGACGGCGCTTATGGGTTAGCTCGGCCAGAGGGTTGGTTTGGTCCATAAATTGAGAGAGCTGCGAGCTGCCGAAGAACTCCCTGATAGCAGCTACTACAGGGCGGCTGTTGACCAGAGTGCTGGGAGTCGCCGACTCCGGAGGAAGCAGGCTCATCCGCTCCCGGACTACCCGCTCCATACGCAGCAGGCCGATGCGAATCTGGTTCTGTAAAAGCTCCCCCACTGCACGCACCCGGCGGTTGCCCAGATGGTCTATGTCGTCAGGGGTATCCTCGCCGGTGTTGACCCTTATTATGTGCTTCACAATCTCTACCAGGTCCTCTTTGGCCAGGACCCTCTGAGTAGGCGGCAGGTTGAGGCCGAGCCTCTTATTGAGCTTATAGCGGCCCACCTTGCCCAGGTCATAGCGGCGTGAGTTGAAGAATAGCGAGTTCACCAATCCGCGAGCGTTGTCGAGTGTGGGAGGGTCCCCCGGCCTTAATCTCTTGTAGAAATCTATTAACGCCTCTTCCTCGGTCTTAATCGCCGGCTCACGTTCGAGAGTTGCCTGTATATAGCTGCGGTCGGGGTTATTATCTACATCTTTGAACAGCTTGAGCAAGGCCTCGTTCGAGCCATACGGATGCTCGGAGTCGCTGATGGCGCGGATCAATGTGGTAACCGGTATCTTTCGTTTGCGATCGACCTTTACCGAAATGAGACCGTGGCTGCTGGTATCGAACTCCAGCCAGGCCCCACGACTGGGAATCAGTTTGCCGGCACATAGCCTCTGCCCGGTTGCCAGGTCTTCATCGATAGTGAAATAGACCCCCGGGGAGCGAACAAGCTGGCTTACCACCACACGCTCGGCACCATTGACGATGAAAGTGCCCTTGGCAGTCATGAGAGGGAAATCGCCCATGAAAACATCCTGCTCTTTGATCTCCCCGGTCTCTTTGACCATCAGACGCACTTTGACCTTTAGCGGCACTGCATAGGTGGCATCACGCTCATAGCATTCCTGCTCTGTGTACTTGGCAGCAGCCCACATGTATTCCCAGAAGGAGCTTTCATCGTCAAAGACCGATATCTCGGCGCTGGTGCCGAATCCATAGCTCGGGAAATGAAGCTCGTACCGGGTACCGGCGAAGTCTTTGATCGGCGAGATCTCAGCAAAAAGCTCTTTGAGCCCGCCGTCCAGGGCCGGATCGCAGACCCATCTATAGGACTGCTGTTGGATCTGGATAAGGTTTGGCGTCTCCAGAAGATGGGGGATTCTAGCGTAGGACTTCCTTTTGCCCAAACTTAAACTCTGGGACACGGCTAAAGTCATGGTCAACCGCCTTTCAGATAAGGACTTAGAAACATACCACGAAATAAGGGAATGACGGAGCTAGTCTTGGAGTTAATAACATAGGAGATATAGTTGCAAATTTAAGCAGGTTTTTACCAGCAAAATCAAAGTTTAACATATTACGTATTCTATGTCAATAGTTTTATACGCATATTTAACAAAATCGAGATTCAATGCCAGCAGATTTTCACCTTGCCGTATTTTAACGGATTAGTACTTAACAAATCATAAAAAGAAGAGGTAAAATATTACATATTTATTACATTTCCGACTCGAGGGCATAGCAAAGAGGAGGCATCGACAACATGACCGAGATCAGGTTAGCCAAGGAAAGCGATTTACCCCGCATACTCGAGCTTTATCACGAATTAAGTATTACAACTACTGGAGTCGAGCAGCATTTGAACGCTTCTTTCGACGACTACCGGAAGGTGTTTACCGAGATTTGCTCCGACCCCAGGCGTGAACTTCTGGTCGCAGAATACCAGGGTGAGGTTGTGGGCACGGTGGCGCTTTTCATTATCACCGGCCTTTCTCACGGAGCTGCCCCCTATACCCTGGTGGAGAATCTGATAGTAAATCACAAATACCGGCACAGGGGCATCGGAAAGAAGCTCATGGAATACACCATCGCCCGGGCTAAACAGGAGAAATGCCACAGGATCGAGCTGTGCAGCGACAAAAGGCGCAAGGAGGCACACCGATTATACAACTCCCTGGGATTCGAGGCATCGGCCTACGGATTTCGCATCTGGTTTTAGAGAGCACAGGCGAGGCGCCTGTGCCACCGTCCGGTGAAACAGGCTCCCCAGCCTGTTCAGGTACCCTCGCCCGGGGCGCGGCAACCGCGCCCCTACAGCATCATCTTTGGCAAAGCCTAAAATAAACCGGGCGTTTCACAACGGATAACCGTGTAGTGGCGACCCGACGGGCCGCCCCTATTACTCAAGGTAGTAAGCCTTATCTTTATGATATGTGAAAAATATAAGCTCTAATTTTAGAGACAAACTCTTGACAAGATGGATACATTATGCTATGGTGATGCTAAATTAATAATGGGAGGTGGTAACTTGACCAGTAAAGCAGTTTATGCACGGCTTCAGACTGAACTGTATGCTAAGGTAAAGGCACATGCTGAGGCAACTGACCAAAGCATTTCGTCTGCTGTGGAAGACCTGATCCAGCGTGGCATTGGGCAACTTTCGTCTGAGGGATTATCCGAGGCTCTAGAGAAAGAGACGATGGATCTTAAGAGCAAAGTTCAAGAGATGGAAAAGGAAGTAGCTAAGTTGCAAGGATCACTCGAGGCTTGCAAGGCAAAGGAATCCATTGCGATGGTGGCTCAGACTCACGCAAATGCACTTCAACAAGAAATAGAAACTCAGAGACAGCACATCGAACAATTAAGAAACTATCTCTTGACTCCAGTTGCTACGTGTCGGAGGTGCAGAAGACAGCTCCGGCTTTTTGACGTAGGCCAAAGAAATTGTGCGTATTGTAGCAGTTGGGATATGGAACTGCTACCCGAGTATAGGCCACCAACGACAACATGGGAAATAATCCGCGATGGGGCTGCCGTAGTGGGTGCTGGAGCCATTGTGGTAGCTCTTCTTAATGCGCTGGGCGGCAGCGGCCGGGGTGGTCAAACTAGTTAAGTAAGATACCCCCGTGCAGCGTATGGACATCAGCGCCACGTGGAGTTAACGCTATTCTCCCAAACAAGAGAGTTGAGCTTTTTTATTACAGATCCATCTCTTTCAAGTCGGGCGCTAATTTGAGTTTAGCCTCGGTGAGGTCCTGCACCTCTTTCGATGTCCGGCCTGGGGCTACCTCCTTTAAAACGAGCCCCTTCGGCGTAACCTCGATCACCGCTATGTCAGTTACTATCAAATCCACACATTCTTTGGCCGTCATAGGCAGCGTACATTTTTTCAATATGCGAGGCTCTCCATTTTTGGTAGTATGACCCATAGTGACAATCACCTTTTTGGCTCCGAAGGCCAGGTCCATAGCGCCGCCGATGATACCGCCCTGGGGGCCTCCGGTATTCCAGTTGGCCAGGTCTCCCTTCTCCGAGACCTGCAACCCGCCCAGAACAGCTATCATACGGCCTCCTCTTATCATGGCGAAGGAGGTCAGGACGTCGAACACAGCCATGCCGGGCGCTGGTACCCAGAACCTGCCAATAGCATCGTGATAATGAAAGTCCGCCGACTCTTTGTCGGTGGAGGGAACCAGAGGCCCATAGCCAATGGCCCCATTCTCAGTCTGAAATATCACGCCCTTATCGGCATAGTCGGCGACCAGATTAGGCATGCCGAACCCCAGATTTACATAGTCGCCGCTTTTGAGCTCCAGCGCTGCCCTCTTTGCCATGCCGTTTCTGTCTAGTCTAGGTTTCATGCCAAAACCCCCATATAATCAATATCCGGCCACAGTCTAGCCCCACATCAGCTTGCGAGCGGGCTCAATCTCGTACAGCTCGTATATCACCTCTTTCAATTTACGGTCGGTGCCCAATCCACCCTCAGGTATTTCCACGATGCGGTCGACGAATATCCCCGGTGTTACGACATTTTCTGCGTCTATCTCCCCTGGCTCCACTATCTCATCCACCTCGGCGATGGTGAACTTCGCCGCCATCGCCATGACCGGATGGTCGCCCCGGAAAATCCCCTTGTATATCAGGTTGCCCAGCTTGTCCGCCTTGTGTCCCCTGATAAACGCATAGTCAGGTTTTATCGGCTTCTCGAAGATGTACTCCTTGCCGTCTATTACCCTTTTCTCTTTCCCCTGTTCGATAATAGTGCCCACGCCGACAGGGTTATAGAAACCGCCCAGGCAAGCAGCTCCGGCATATAGCCTGGAAGTCATTGTCCCTATCGTGGTCTGCTCAACCTCCAGGCCGTTTTTTACGTATTCATCCACGAAGGCAACGCCACCCAGATGAGGGATGCCGACCACAGGGGTTATCAGCTTCTTCATTTGAGGGAGCAGCACCGCCGGCATGACGGCATTTTCCTCGCTGAAAATCATCGGGATAAAGCAGTGAGTGATAACCGTGATGTCCTTCGTCCCCCTTCTCTTGAGCGCCGCAATGAGGTTTTGAGCCGTGGCAGCGATAGCCCAGGAATCCATGGCAATTGAAGCGCCGTCCGGGATATCAGCCACTGCCTCATCGAAACTGCTGAAGACCTTGTTGCGCATACGGCCTCCTTAGGAGAGAATAGCCTCATTATGATGTCGGACGTCTAAACTGTAACCGGAAAACGAGGGAACAATTTATTTGGGGAGATTTGCGGCAATATTATAGCATTTCACGTCAATAATTTGGCTAAAAAGCGTTCAATAATGTCATTGCGAGGAGTCCCGAGTCATCGGGACGACGAAGCAATCTCTGCGTGCCTATTAGGTATGAAGAGGGCCCTGTAAACTAATACTTTTTGGTATTGCCCTCGTGCTTATTGCGACATTCTACTGCGACTGGTAGTATAATACCACAACAAATCAATGGAATGACAACATGACGAGGTGTACTGAGAGGAGGGGAAATGCCAAAAGCAAGGGTAAATGGAATCAACATGGCGTACGATGTAAGTGGACATGGTGAGCCCTTGGTTCTGATAATGGGGTTGGGAGGGACACGGAAGAGTTGGGTGTTCCAAAAACGGGCTTTCAGTAAGCACTTCAAAGTTATTACGTTTGACAGCAGAGGCATGGGTAAAGGTGACAAACCCACCGAGCCGTTTACTATGAAGACATTGGCTGACGATACCATTGGCCTGATGAACCATCTGAACATTGCTAAGGCTCATGTATTGGGAGTCTCTCACGGAGGCAGGGTGGCACAGGAGGTAGCCATCAACTACCCCGAAAGGGTAAACAAGCTGGTACTGGCAAGCACCAACACCGGTGCAGAGGGAATAGACGACCTGCCTCCGGAGGTGCTAAGCGCCTTAGGTCGCAAGGAGCGCACAGGTCAATCCAACATCATATATGCTGGCATGAAGCAGTGTACAATCTGCCAGACAGAGCTTCAGGGAGAGGAGCTTTGGGAGCATATGTGGGCAACACATCGTCCTCAGATGCTGGAGTGGGCTAGAAAAAATATCGACTTTGGTAAAATAACTTCTCTGGCCTTTAATAAGAGATTATACAGGATGTCTATTTTGCCACTTGCCCTACTCCAACTGAAACTGGGCGGTGTCGATTCGCATATCAGACTCATCGAGGCCACCGTAGGTAACACTACGCTGGACAGGTTGCATCTTATTGAAGCGCCTACCCTGGTGATATTAGGCACCGAGGATAAGTTCTGCCCGCCCCGCACCATAGAGGCTATGTCAACCATGATAACCAATGCCAAATTGGTCAAGATTGAGGGTGGCTCTCATAGCATCTTGGTCGAAATGAGGGGTAGGTTTAATAAGGAAGTTTTAGATTTTCTGAGAGATAGCTAAATTGGGTTCGGTAGGGTGGGTGAAATGAAATGCAACCCACCACCCTGAAAATTAATTGGTGGGTTTCCTCCTTCCTAAAAGAACGACTTCACCTCACCCTACACTTGCTGAACCCCCCCATTATCATGTCTTTACAAGATTGAAAGTCTTCGAACCTTTCCTGGTTAGCCTGAATAAGCCCGTATTCGTCAGCCTGGATACTATTTCATCATTTCTTATATGTATTTGATGGTCACTGAAATACAGGATGCCATCGGGTCGGAGTACCCTATGTATCTCCTGCAGCACCTCATCCGGGTAGCTGGCATCGTGCAACAGGACAACGTCCACGCTCGCACCCCATAATCCGGTTGTACCATCAGAAAGTATAGTCTCGATATTCTTAAGTCCTTTCCCGGCGGCTAGCTTTTGAACTCTATTGATCGCAGAGGGATGCGTATCTAAGGCGTAGACTTTCCCTTTGTTTCCCACTATTTTAGCAGCCGCGATTGTATAAATCCCGGAACCGCAACCGTAATCAAGTACTCTAAATCCTGGTTTTATGTTCGCTCCCATCAGGTAATCTATGCGCGGATTAAGAAAGTCCCGTATCACCATCAGGCAGGACTTGAATCTAAAAAGTAGATTGCCGAACGGTCTGTACCTGGACATTGCAGCTTCCTCCTCCACCCAGAACCTTAACTATATATCTATAACGAAAAAGATAGCTAGCAGTTAGTTAGCTAATCCTCCCTATCATGGCAGTACTTTCAGGTATAGGAGTTCCCTTCCAGAACAGCGTGAAGTCGGTGCCAGGCGTGGCGAATGGCGGCCAAGGGTTCAGATTTGAAATAAGAAGGGACAGGTCAG
>DAOUMT010000064.1:0-3274 GCA_034409195.1 Dehalococcoidia bacterium | reverse complement strand
ATGGTAACCGCACATCGCTTCTGTGGTGCTCTATATCACGCCCTCTCTAGGGGCACTGCTCTGGATGAAGCGGCGTGTGTTGCACGCCGCGTTGTGAGAGGTGACTCTTCTCTGTCTAGCCTGGACTGGGCTATACCGGTGCTCTATATGCAGGATGAGCCTTGGAGTTTGTTGAACAAAGGTGATGAAGAGGCCCGCATACCGACGATAGAAAGGGCTACGGTGCGAAGTAACCTGGGAGTCCTCTCCCATCTGAGACCTACACGACTATTCGGCCGAGCGGCGGAAATGGCGCAGGTAGCCATGGCACTGAGGGAGCCACTCCAGCGGTTGAGATTTGTGACCGTCACCGGCATGGGCGGCGTAGGCAAGTCCGCTTTAGCAGTCGAGAGCGCCTTCTGGCATTTGGATAGGAACTACTTCTCGGGCGGCGTTTTCGGAGTAGATGCCGAGGAGATCTCCTATCCCCAGCTATTGACCAATATAGGGCAGGCGCTGGGCATTCCCGAGTTCGGCAAGCTAGCTCAGCAGGAGCAGGAGCAAGTTATACTATCAATCCTGGAGCGGCAGAAAAAACTGTTGGTCATAGACAATGTGGACGGTCTGAGGGACGATGCTTCCTTCAGGCGCCTGCTGGAAAGCGTAGCACCCAGCCCGGCAGCGCGATTGCTCCTCACCTGCCGTCGGTGCTTGGATATAGATGGTGAGATAGAGGTGCCTCTGCAACCCCTCCCATTTGAAGCAGCGGTATACCTATTCCTCCGCATCTGGAAAATAGATAGACCGACACCTGAACAAGCCAAGGAATTAGTTGAAATCTGCGGGCGCGGGCTATTGGCAGGGCACCCTCTGGCGGTGGTGATTGCGGTATCTCTGGCGAAGGAGGAGCAGCTAACAAGCTTAGCTTCACTGATAGTCAGGCTACGTCGGAGCATTGCAGAGACCCTGAAGCACCGTAAAACGGAGAAGGAGGAGGTGAGCATTGTAGCCTGTCTGGACGTGTCCTACCAGGCGCTGGGAGATCCAGCTAAGAAGATGCTTCCTCGCCTTGCTATTTTCGAGGGACCATTCCGGGAGCAGGGTGTGGAGGCCGTGTCAAACGAACTCCCGAACTGGAGACAGGGTATCATCGAGCTTCTGGAGCATAAACTCATGGAGAGGCTTGAGCTTGAGACCATGGCTGGAGACAAGGTGGCTGCTTTCAAGATGCACCCTGTGGTGAAGAGTTATGCCCTAGAGAAGATGGATGATAAGAAAGCCCTACATCTGCGGGCGGGCCGTTTTCTGGGGAACACAGAGTATGCCCAGGAGATTGTGGAGGGAATCAGGCATCTGGAGGCTGGGGAGGTCTGGCAAGAGGTCACCACGGCAGTATGGTCAATACAAGACTTTCTGGACCGCCGTGGTTTATGGGCGGTGGAAGAGTTAGTGCTTGAGATTGGTTTGAGAGCAGCCACCGCTATTGGTAATCGGCAGGAGGAGGGCAATTGCCTGGGTGTACTCGGCGCTAACCATGCGCGCCGGGGAGATGACAGCGGTGCCATAGGATATTATGAGCAGGCGCTGGTGATATTCAGGGACATCGGTGACTGGAGGGGGGAAGTAAAGCAGCTTGGCGACCTGGGCCTCGACTACTATGAGCTTGGTGAGGTGGAGAAGGCCATAGAGAATCACGAGCAGGCACTGGTGATAGCCAGGGACATCGGCGACCGGCTGGGGCAAGGAAAGAATCTTAGCAACCTGGGCCTTGCCTACCGTGAGCTTGGTGAGGTGGAGAAGGCGATAGAGTATCACGAGCAGGCACTGCCGATATTAAGGGAGACCGGCGACCGGAGGGGGGAAGGCAACTGTCTTGGCAACCTGGGCCTTGTCTACCTTGACCTTGATGAGGTGAGGAAGGCGATGGAGTATTACGAGCAGGCGCTGGCGATAGCCAGGGAGACCGGCGACCGGATGCTGGAAGGAATCTGTGTTGGTAATCTGGGCCTTGCCTACCGTGAGCTTGGTAAGGTGAAGAAGGCGATACAGTATCACGAGCAGGCGCTGGCGATATTCAGGGACATCGGCTACCGGAGGGGGGAAGGAAACGGTCTTTGCAACCTGGGCCTTGCCTACCGTGAGCTTGGTGAGGTGAGGAAGGCGATAGAGTATTACGAGCAGGCACTGGCCATATTCGGGGCCATCGGCGAGCGGATGCTGGGAGGATGCTATCTTGGGAACCTGGGCCTTGCCTACGCTGAGCTTGATGATTATGAAAAAAGCCTGAGACACCTTCTGCCTAGCCTGGTTATTCTTCGTTTAAGAAGGCCGGACGCGCAGACAATAGCCGACGGCATCGTCAAGTTACGAGAGAAACTTGGCGAAAGGAGGTTCAAAGACCTTCTGAAGAAGGTAAGTAAAGACCTGGGCCTAGAGATTTCCCAAGAGCTATCTTAAGTGGTTGCCAGGGCGATAGGACCAGAGGGATGTTTTTTCACATCAAACGAGGTGATGAAATGAACCCATGAACAACAAGGGGCTTTTGTTGCACACTTAAGGCCAACAAATGTCCAAAATGTGTCATACAACCCATCGCATTGTTACCTCTGAATGCAGGTCATGTGGCGCTCTGGTTGAGGTGGCTAGCGAAAAGATACTCTATGGGCACGGGTTAGCGCAGGGGATGCATGATGCAGATGCATGATGCATGGAGCAGCGGGCAAAATGAAGCTAAATCGGGGTAATTATGCATGCAAGAAGATCGGATAAAATTCGATGGCACCTTCGATGGCACCTTCGATGGCACCGTCGATAACAGCGACGATAAAAACAGGATGATGCATAAGGATGGTACCGATACACCGACTGGACAAAACCGGATGATGCATGAGGATGGTACCGATACACCGACTGGATAAAACAGGGCAGTCAATAAGTAGGTAATGTCGGCTTGTCACTCTTGTCGTGGCTCTGTCAAGTTTTGCTTCTAGAGGTGTGAACTGTGAAGACCAGGACGTTCAGGGGGGTAGGGGGTCTAGACAGGCCTCGAACCTGGTCGGAGATCTGGTATCCTCTATCAATCAGGCACCATAGCGTTGGCTGTAGGCTGGGGTGTCTTCGATAAGCCATTGCCCACCGTGGCCTGCATCAGTATTGCCATGATCGGTGCGGGTGACACCGTAACGGGCATCATCCGCTCCAAGGTGGTGACCAAGGCACAGAAGCACTGGTCCGGCAGCGTCGGCATGTTTGCCAGACGAGCTCATTAGTAAGGCGACTTGCTATCCGCCAAGAG
>DAOUMT010000063.1:0-4316 GCA_034409195.1 Dehalococcoidia bacterium | reverse complement strand
TAAGTCGCTGCGTCTAGTTGAGCCTATGATATCAGTGAGGCTGCATCGTAATACTCCCGAAGAGTTCCTGCATCGGTTGGCAGCTATCTTGAGGACGGACTCAGGGCATTACGGCATCTTCAATGATGAATTCATGATACCATTTCTGATGAGTAGAGGGATCCCGGTAGAAGACGCGAGGGACTGGGCTGTCGAAGCCTGCGCCAGCTACAGTATAGTGGGCAAGCCCATGGGCCACCGCGCTATCTCCAGTTTGGGGTTTGCCTTACCAAAGTGCTTGGAATATGCATTGAATGAGGGGAGGGATTGCCATTACTTCACCGATAAACAACTTGGCGCTGCAACGCCTCATCCGGTCACTTTCACATCGATAGAGGACTTAGTTAAGGCGTACCTCGAGCAGGTGAAATTCTTTACCGGGAAACTGGTGACCCTGAGTAACATAACCGATGTCATTGAGGTGCAGAGGTTACCCCAGCCTTTCAACTCAGCACTGCTCGATGGGTGTATCGAGAACGCTACGGATGTGAGAGAGCTTCACTACTGGCATAAGACAAACATACAGCCTATAGGATTTACGACAGTAGTCAATGCGTTGGCAGCGATAAAGAAGATTGTCTTTGAGGAGAAAAGGATAAGTATGGCAGAGCTGATAATGGCCCTCAGGGATAACTGGGAAGGCAAAGAAGAGCTGCGTCAGATATTTCGTGATGCTCCTAAGTTCGGTAATAATGATGATTACATTGACCTATTTGCTAGGGATATTCATATCAGGACTTGCCAGATAATTCAGAGCTTCAAGAATGCATTTGGTTACTATGTTACCTGTGATGGAAGCGGCGGCACCGGCTATTTCTACCTAGCTGCGTTAACGGGCGCAACGCCGGATGGCAGAAAGAAAGGTGATATGTTCAGCGATGGCACAGTATCTCCGCAGGTCGGCACGGAAAAGAATGGGCCGCTGGCTGTACTGAGGTCAGCTGCCAAGATGGACCCCATGTTAACCTTCAATCAGATACTCAATCAGAGATTCGTGCCAACGTCATTGGAAAGTGAAAACAGGTCGGCGTTCGTTAACTATCTGAGGACTTTTGTCGATCTGGGGGTACCTCACGTTGAATTCAATGTAGTAGACAATTATATCTTGTCTGAAGCGCAGGCACACCCGGAGAACTATCAAGACTTAATAGTCAGGGTCTCTGGGTTCAGCGCCTACTTTGTGGATATGAGCAAGGAGATCCAGGACCAGATTATGGCGAGGACACAGCACAGACTTACCTAGCATTCCAAGTGGGGAAGGACTTCTGGGATATTAGCTGGGTAGTTAGGAAATGCCTGCGCTGGTGCTACATCGAGCAAAATCAGGAATTCTCAAATATCGTTGGTTGATGGTTATACCTTAATAGCTCCAGGGTGCATCTCCAAAATCCGAGGGGAGATCTTACTCTGGCTGTGCCTTTTTCTTCCTGCTAAATATAGACATGACCCATATGAAGGCTTTCATCTCTGCTGTGATTATCTTCATCATAATGGGTGTGCTCATTATCTTGATGACTACTTTGTTGCCCATGATTTTTAATAGCAGTTTGTCTCTCCAGCTCATATCTATTTACCCCCCTTCGATATTCTACGCCGCGTGAGCTCGGCCTCTTCTGACAGCTTCTTCTTCACTTCGGCAAAATGAGTTGTCCAATCCTTGTCTTTACCTTTCCCAACGTCATGTTTTATCTTCAACTTCATAATTTGGGGAACCAGACCTCCCAGCAGCCCTTTCCATCGACTATAGAGCCAATGAACAAGCCTGATAACGTAGACCAGTACACCTAGTCCCAGCAACAAGTCTATGAGCATTAAAAGTACGAGTATTATAAGGAGCACTAAAATCAGTACCAATGCTATAAGAGCCGGCAATTTGAGGGCGAAGAGGAGAATAACTATGATTATAAATAATAGAACTATTGATAAAATCAGCAGTGGTATGAAGTTTTCGAGCTTGGCTGCCCATATAGACACTCTTCGCGTAGGAGGATATAGATTTTTTACAACATATGTTGCGATAGCTAAGAAAATAAGCCCAAAAAACGCACCGATAGCGAGGACGGCTATAACAACCCCAAGTATGAATAACGTCGCTAAATCCATCTTCTCACCTACGGAATGTAAGGTACCCCTAACGCCCTGATGTGCACTAGTAGCACAGCTAATCTCTGAAAGATACTGCTCAGTATTCCTGCGAAACCGGAGCCAACCAAGGTGTCTAGTGTTGTGTTAACGAATTTTACAAAACGAGTCAGCATCGAATCCAGATCTTGTGTAAAGCTACCTGGCTGTGTGAGTGCTACCTGTATATCGGGTGTTCGCAGCACCGCAAAACAAATTCGGGCCGTCTTCAGGTTCTGGCCTTCTGGATTGGGAAGGGTAACCCAGCCCGCCATTCCTATATAGGTGCCGTTGCCACCAGTGCCAGTGTCGTTTCCTACCCACGTACCGTCAAAGCTAACTGACTTGCCAGTTACCTCCTGGCGTAGATAAAATACTAGTCTGACCCTGTTGCCATACATATCCAATGGGATTATCTCATTATAGGGTGCTGGCAGAGTCAAATTGCCCACCGTGTGCATGGAATAAGTGTTGGGAGCGTTAGACCTTTCCACCATCGTCGTATAGCCATCGAACGTGATTGCTACTACCTGATTGTAATTTGTACACCATCCCCATCCCTTGAGATTGACACTAAAGGCCGTGGTAAAAGTCGCGTCGGCACCGCTAACCGTGGTGCTGCCGTCTGACGCCATCGCTCTAAAGTGATATGTTGTGTTACCCAACAGGCCGCTGACCGATGCATTGAAAGGTCCTATGGCGCTCATCGCCTGGTGGGCAGTTGAGTTGCTATAGGTGCTGTTGCCTGCGTAGAAAGCATCGGTTGCGTATTCGAACCATACATTCACCGAAGATACATTGCCCATGCTAGTTAGGTTGCCATTCAGAGTGGCTGAGTTTGCTGTTATGTCTGTTGCAGCATCGGTGGTAACCTCTGGTGCCTGTGCCGTAGTGAAAGTCGTGTCATTGCCATAGAATGCGTAAGTGCCGTTGCCTAAAGCCTTGGCCCTGAAGTGGTAAGTGGTATTGGGTGAAAGACCACTAATGCTGGCGCTAAAGGGACCTGTGGTGCTCATATTGCCAGGAGTGGTCTCGTTGCCGTAACTAGCATTTCCACCCCACTCAAAGGAAACATATGCCCAAGAGTAATTGCCCAGGCTGGTGAGGTTGCCGTTCAGAGTGGCTGAACCAGAAGTGACGTTCGTGGCAGGATTTGTCGTAACTTCCGGTCCCTGTGCGAAAGCAACACCTTTTAGCAATAGAATAGCGATAAGTAGTACTACAACTATTGCTATATAATGCTTGTATTTCATCTCCAGAGACTCTGAACCGCCTTTTGTCTCGCTATGATAACATAATGACTTGATTTGTCAAACGTGTTGGTAGAAAAAGAGAGGATAGGTTAAGTAATCGCACCGAGAACAGGAGGCGATACTCTTATTTAAAATATTAAACGTTCGTTCCTTGACGCTTAAGGTAGTCACTGGTATTATCACTCTGACCAACTGATGGTTCAGAGAAAATCTAATGAGCTTCATAGACAAGCTATCAGTAGCATCCAGAAAAAATCGCAGTTTGCTATGCGTCGGGCTCGATCCTGACCCGAAGCTGATGCCGATAAAAGGTGTATTTCAGTTCAATCGAGAAATTATCGATGCTACCTCTGACTTGGTATGTGCCTATAAGCCCAATCTTGCCTTCTATGAAGCCTTGGGCATAGAGGGCCTGAAGGCGCTGGAGAAGACATTGGCGCATATGCCCAAGGGGATTCCGGTCATAGGCGATGCCAAAAGGGGCGACATTGCGTCAAGCTCAGAGGCATATGCCAGGGCACTGTTCGAGACCTTTGGACTCGATGCTGCCACGGTCAACCCCTATCTTGGTCACGACTCTATTGCTCCGTTCATTGCTTACGCCGATAAGGGCGTATTCATTCTCTGCAAGACATCGAACGCCGGGTCTGCTGATTTCCAGGAGTTGCTCTGCTCTGAGCGCGCATCAGCCAGTAACACCAGGCCCCTATTCGAGTTGGTAGCGCTGAAAGCCAGGGAATGGAACACACGCGGTAATATCGGTTTAGTAGTCGGGGCAACCTATCCGGAGCAGTTGAAGAGGATCCGCGGGATTTGCCCTGAGCTTCCTTTGCTGATACCGGGCATTGGAACCCAGGGTGGCGATCTGTCAGCGGTGGTGAGGTACGGTGTCGATGCCAATGG